>JBDTMO010000107.1:0-11375 GCA_039934235.1 bacterium
ACAACAACGCGCGACGCAGTGGAAGCACCCGCATCACCAATCCCGTCGGTCTTCCGCTATGGACCTCGCGCGCACGATTGCACGACGAGTCCACTCCGTGGCTGCTGTTGGCACTGCTCACGGTGCTGGCCGTCGTCTTACGGTCCATTGGGTTGGACAGCGGTCTGTGGTACGACGAAATCAAGACGCTGCTCGAGAGCGTACACTCCCCGCTCCTCAGGATCCTCACCGTTTTCCCCGGCGACAACCAGCACACGCTGTTCTCGGTGCTCGCGCACCTATCCATCTCTGTGTTCGGTGACCATCCGTGGAGCCTCCGGCTGCCGTCCATGCTGCTTGGCGCGGCCACGGTACCGGTGCTCTTCTTTTTCGCTCGCGAATTCGTCGGCCGCACGGAGGCGCTCCTCACGAGCCTGCTCCTCGCCGTGTCGTATCACCACGTCTGGTTTTCGCAGAGCGCGCGCGGATACGCCACACTCGCCTTTCTCGCGGTACTCAGCAGTTGGCTGCTGCTCCGCGGCCTTCGTCGCGGACACACCAGCGACTTCGTCCTGTATGGTGTCGCCGCGGCACTTGGCGTGTATACGCACATCACGATGGTTTTCCTGGTGGCAAGCCACGCCCTGCTCTGCGTGATTCCACTGGGCCTTCCCGGGTTCAGCGGCGAAGCGCTGCGGCGCTGGCGCCTACCCCTGTTCGGCTTCTTGCTGGCCGGCGTCTTCACATTGGTTCTCTACTCGCCCGTGTTGTTCGAGGTACGGCACACGCTCGAGAAAAAGGCGGACCCGATGAAGGGAGCCACCGCCAAATGGGCATTCGTCGAGCTGATCCGGGGCATGCAGATCGGCCTCGGCAGCGCGGCCGCGGTGCTGGTGGGCGCGGCGGTGTTCCTCATCGGCACGTGGAGCTATTTCAAGCAAAGCAAGTTCGTGCTGGGCATGTTTGTGCTGCCCGGCATCATCACCATTGCCGCGCCGGTGGTCCTCCACCGGCCCGTTCGTCCCCGATTCATCCTGTTCCTCATCGGATTCGCGTTGCTGATCGCCGTGCGCGGGGCGCTGGAGGTCGGTCGCATGCTGCAGCGTCGCCGAAGTAGCGGTACCGTCGCGACGTCTCCGGTGGGCATTGGCCTGGTGCTGGTGCTTTCGGTGCTGTCCGCGGCGTCGCTCCGGGTCAACTACGAGTATCCCAAGCAGGACTTCGTGGGCGCTCGGCAGTTTGTGCACCTGCACCGGGGCGAGGGTGAGCCCGTGCTCACGGCCGGCCCGGCGATCTACCCCTACCGGGCGTATTTCGCCGAGTCATGGCAGGGAATTACGTCCCTCGCCGAGTTTCAGGCAGCGCGGGCGCGGGGCCGGCGCGTGTGGGTGATTTACACCCTCGACAGCTACATTCGGACCGATACGCCGAACCTGATGGCCGCACTCCGTGCCGATTGTGCGGTTCAAAGCGTCTTTCGCGGGACGCTCGGTGGCGGCGATGTGACAGTCTGCCTCGCAGCGCCCCTTCCTGCTGCGAAATGACGCCGATCTGGTAGCTTTGGTTCACTGTCATCCCGCAGGAGCGAGCGCCCGCGGGTGGGTGTCGCTCGTGCGGGATGACAGCTTCTGTGATTTGGACCCATCTTTTCCTCAGCGAGACCGCGTGATCGAAGAAATCGTGGGCAACGAGCCCGCCCGAATCGAGCGAGCCGTAACCGTCGTGATCCCGGCATACAATGAAGGGGACCATGTGGCCGCGCAGGTGCGCGCGGTGCAGGAAACCATGGAGAAAACCGATTGGCCCTTCGAGATCATCGTCGTGGACGACGGCTCGCACGATCGCACGGCAGTCGAAGCCGAGTCGACGGGTGCGCGCGTCCTCCGGCGGGTGAAGAATCGTGGTTACGGCGCGGCGCTCAAGCTTGGCGTGCAGCGCGCGAAGTACGGCTGGATTCTCATCACCGACGCCGACGGCACATATCCGGTAGAATCGATCCCCGCCCTGCTGGCCCTGGCGGAGCACAACGAGATGGTCGTCGGCGCCCGGATCGGCAAATCGGTGAGCATTCCCCTCGTCCGCCGGCCGGCCAAGTGGTTCCTGACAAGGTTGGCGAGCTACCTCGCGGGCCAGCGGCTCCCCGACATCAATTCCGGGCTCCGCCTCATGCGCCGGTCGCTGGTGCAGCGGTACGAGGGCCTGCTTCCGGACGGCTTCTCCTTTACCACGACGATCACGCTGTCAGCCGCGTGCAACGGGCACTCGGTGGAGTACGTCCCCATCGACTATCACGCGCGGCTCGGCGAATCGAAGATCCGTCCTCGCCATGCGTACGACTTTACGCTGCTCATCCTCAGGACGATCGTCTTTTTCAACCCGCTCAAGGTGTTCATCCCCGTTGGCGCGTTGCTCCTCGTCGCCGCGCTCACGAAGTTCGCGTATGACGTGATGTTCCGCGGCCTCACGGAAAGTCTGTTGCTGACCTTGATCGGGCCGCTCATCATCTGGGCCGTCGGGCTGCTGGCCGATCAGAACATGCGCATCGCGAGGATGCGTTGAAGCCTTGGCTCAAGGCGACGATCAGCGTGGCACTGCTGGCGCTGATCTTCCTTCTCCTTCCGTGGAACCAGGTTCGCGAAGCGTTGGGACGTCTGCCGTCGCGCGTATGGGTGGGCGTGCTCACGGGCTTCGTGCTTGGCCACGGTCTTGGCATCTTCAAGTGGCGGCTGTTCGTCAACGCTGCGCGCGCCGGCCTCTCGGTGGTCGATGCGGTGCTGTGTTATTGCGCCGGCCTGTTCGCGAATTTGTGCCTGCCGAGTATCGTGGGCGGAGATCTTTTAAGAATCGGTTTGGTTACCAAGATCACTCGGCGTCCGGCGGCGGCACTCTGGGGCGGCGTCATGGAT
The DNA here is from genome assembly GCA_039934235.1 of bacterium. Classification (GTDB taxonomy): domain Bacteria; phylum Gemmatimonadota; class Gemmatimonadetes; order Gemmatimonadales; family Gemmatimonadaceae; genus AG11. The sequence continues at coordinate 2,886 of JBDTMO010000107.1, forward strand.
CGCATCACGGATCTGCTGGCGCTTGCCATACTGGTCACGACGGGCGGCCTCATTGCGCGCAGCAGCGTAAAGGGCTGGATCGGCGAAGCGCTCACGGTTGCGCTCGTTGTCGCGTTTGGACTGCTCGTCCTCATGCTGCCACTCCTGCTCCGGCGTCCACTCGCCAAGTGGCCACGCAAGCTTCGTCGTCCGGTTGGTCGCGGCCTCGTGGGACTGCGCCAGCTAACGCGCCGGCCTGGAACGGCGCTGCTGGGCCTCCTGCTCTCGATTACGGTGCAGAGCACGTTCGTCCTGCTCAACGCGTGGCTGGGGCGGACGATTGGCATCGAGGTCAGCCTTGCGGTGTGGTTTCTCGTCTGGCCGCTCGCAAAAATTGCGAGCCTCATGCCAATCAGCCTGGGCGGACTCGCGGTGCGCGAAGCGAGCCTTGCCGCGCTGCTGTTGCCCTTTGGAGTGCCCGTCGCGGTCAGCGTCGTCTGCTCCTTGCTCTGGCAAACAGTGCTCATCGCTGGTGGCCTGCTGGGCGGATTGATCTGGCTGATCCTGCATCGGTCGCGACACATTTCGTTTCGCGCCGTCAATGGTCATGTGGTTGTGCTGACGGAGAGTGAGTAGCGTGGCGTTACCTCGTGTTGTGATACTCGGAGCTGGGCCAGCGGGCGTTGGTGGTGCCGAGCGGTTGCGGCACCTGGATCGCGCGCAGGTGACCGTCCTGGAACAGCAGTCCGTGCCGGGCGGCAACGCAGGCAGCTTTGAGTTCGGTGGCATGCGTGTGGATTTCGGGAGTCATCGCTTGCATCCCGCGTGCGATCCGACAATCATGGCCGACATTCGCGGCTTCCTGGGCGACGACTTGCTCGATCGCCCGCGCCATGGTCGCATCGGGTTGCGTGGGCGCTGGATCCATTTCCCCTTGAAGCCGGCAGACCTGCTGCTTCGTCTCGATCCGGGATTCGCAATCGGCTCGCTGAGCGACGCGGTGCTCAAGCCATTTCGGAGCAAAGGCACAGAGGCAAGCTTCGCCGACGTCTTGATGGCGAGCCTCGGTCCGACGATTTGCGAGTCGTTCTACTTTCCGTACGCGTGGAAAATGTGGGGCCGGTCGCCAACCGAGCTGTCGGCGATCCAGGCGCGACGTCGCGTGAGCGCGAGCTCGTTCACCAAGCTGATTCGCAAAGTGCTCAACTCGGTGCCGGGCTTCAAGCCCAAGGGCGCCGGACGATTCTTCTATCCACGCCGCGGCTACGGACAGATCAGCGAAGCGTACGCCGACTCGGCAATCGCGAAGGGCGCGGACATCCGTTATGGTCGGCGCGTTACGCGACTGGTTCCTCCAGCGAATGCGAGTGAGCCGTGGATCATCGAGATGAGTCATGGGGAAACCAGGGAACGGTTAGAGGCCGACCACCTGTGGTCCACCATTCCAATCGCATTGCTTGCGCGTCTCATCGGTGATGGGGTTCCGAAGCCCGTCTTGGAGGCAGCGTCTAAAGTCGAATCGCGCGCGATGTTGCTCATCTATCTCTTGTTGCCGACACCGCAGTTCACCGAGTACGACGCGCATTATTTTCCGAGCGCCGATCTCCGCATCACGCGCTTGTCGGAGCCGAAGAACTATTCTGACGTCGGCGCTCCAGCGGGTGGCACGGTGCTCTGCGCCGAATTGCCGTGCAGCGTCGACGACCCGTGGTGGACGATGGATGAAGCAGCGCTTGGCCAACTCGTCGCCGAAGATCTGGCGAAGGCCGGGGTGCCGCTGCCTGTAAAGCCGACGGCCGTTCTCGTTCGGCGTCTGGCCCAGGCATATCCCATCTATGGCATCGGCTACGAGAAGTGGTTTGGCATCCTGGACGAGTGGGTCGAGAGCTTGCCTCGGCTATTGAGTTACGGGCGGCAGGGACTCTTTGCGCACGACAATACGCACCATGCGCTCGCGATGGCGTACGCCGCGGCCGAATGTCTCGACGGAACAGGATTCGACCAGGACAAGTGGAATGAACACCGTCGCGTGTTCGAGACTCACGTGGTTGAGGACTGATCCATGAAGCATCTCGTGACCGGTGCCGCTGGCTTCATCGGCTACCATGTGTCGCAGCGGCTCCTTGCTCGCGGTGACGAGGTGGTGGGGCTCGATGATCTCAATTCGTATTACGATCCGACTCTCAAGAGCGCGAGGCTCGAGCGGTTGATGGCGCATGAGAACTTTCGGTTCGTGAAGATGGATCTCGCCGATCAGGCCGGAATGCAGGCGTTGTTCGAGGCAGAGCAATTTCCTCGCGTCGTTCATCTCGCCGCGCAGCCCGGCGTGCGCTATTCGGTGACGCATCCGCACGCGTACGTAACGAGCAACGTCGTGGGATTTCTCAACGTGCTCGAAGGCTGTCGTCACACTGGCGTTGGCCACCTGACGTACGCGTCGTCGTCGTCGGTGTATGGGTTGAACGCGTCGATGCCGTTCTCCGTGCACCAGAACGTGGATCATCCCGCGTCGCTGTACGCGGCCACGAAAAAGGCGAATGAGTTGATGGCGCATTCGTACGCGCACCTGTACGGACTGCCCGTCACTGGCCTGCGCTTCTTCACGGTGTACGGACCGTGGGACCGCCCGGACATGGGCGTCTTCCTCTTTACGAAGGCCATTCTCGAAGGCCGGCCCATCCAGGTGTTCAACCACGGCAAGATGCGTCGCGCCTTCACGTACATCGACGACATCGTCGAAGGTGTGGTGCGCGTAACGGATCGTCCCGCCGCGCCGTCGGCCTCGTGGTCGGGCACAGCGCCCGATCCCGCGACGAGCTCAGCGCCCTATCGGCTTTACAACATCGGCAGTGACAGGACGAACGAGCTGCTCTACATGATCAGCACACTCGAGAGCGCCCTTGGCAAGACGGCTGAGAAGATCTTCTTGCCGATGCAATCCGGCGACGTGCCGGCGACGCACGCGGACATCGATGATCTCGCGCGCGATTGTGGCTATTCGCCCGACACGCCGCTGGAAGTCGGCATCGCCCGCTACGTGGAGTGGTACCGAAGCTTTTACGGCTGAGCGTTTTGGGGAAAGGACGCAAGCTCAACCGCTAACCGCCACGTCGTTGTCATCCTGAGCGAGCGCAGCGAGTCGAAGGACCTGCACCTCTGTCGCGCCATACGCCATAGAACGTGCAGGTCGTTCGCGGCGCTCATGACGACAGGCTTGACAGGTTCGTTCTACACATGTAGAATCTACACGTGTAGAACGTTCAACTGGAGCCGAGCCGATGACCGACCGCCAACAACTCACCGATCTGCAGACTGACGTACTCCGCCTCCTCTGGGATCAAGGCGAGCTCACCGTTGCGCAGATCTGGGAGCAACTCTACGCGGAGCGAAAACTCGCGCAGACGACCGTGGCGACAATCGTCGCCAGGCTCCAACGACGTGGCATCCTCTCCCGACGAAGCGTGGACCGGCAATTCGTCTACCGCGCCCTTATTTCGGAAGCCGATGTCCAACATTCGATGGTCAGCGAACTCACCGAGCGCCTCTTCGGCGGAGACGTCACCGCACTGGTGAGTCACCTGCTGTCGGGCAGCGACATGACACCCGGCGACCTCACGCGCGTACGGCAAATGATCGACGACATTGGACCAACGAAGGGAGAGTCCTGATGATTGACACACTGTCCTCCACCGCGCTGGCCTGGCTGGTGACGTACGCCATCCACAGCACGGTCCTGCTCTCGCTGGCGTGGGTGCTCGTTCGCGCGCGACGCCTGTCGCCAGCCGCCATCGAACTCGTGTGGAAGTCGGCGATGATTGGCAGTATCATCACCGCCACCGTGCAGCTCGAGCTCGACGTAAGGCCCGTTGGAACAGTTTCATTAAGAGCTGCCTCGGTTACGAACTCGGCGCCGGCACGGGCTCCACACGTCGGGCTGCCGTCGACCGACAGCGACGAAAGCGTCGGCGTCTTACACGAGACGTCTCAAGATGCTGCGACGCCAACAACGTCTCCTGTTAACGACCCAGTTATCACCAACACGCCAATCAGCCGCACGGCCGTCGTTGTCAGCGTTTGGGCACTCATCGCGCTCGTCCTCGCGGTCAGCTATGCCGCGCGGCGTCTCATTCTTACCGGACGCATCGGCGATCGACACGCGATTCTCGACGGACCGCTGTTTGACATGCTGAACACGCTCGCCAACAACAACGGCGTCCGTCCCGCGCCACGCCTCACGAGCACCCCGCGCATCTCGAGCCCCATCGCACTTGGCGTGCGCGAAATCTGCGTGCCTGAGACGGCGCTCACCGCGCTCGATCTCGAGCAACAGCGCAGCATGCTCGCCCATGAGCTGGCGCATCTCGCGCGGCGCGATCCCGTCTGGATGGCGCTCGCGAGCCTTGTCGAACGCGTGTTGTGGATTCAGCCGCTCAATCGCGTTGCACGCCGGCAAATGGCTACCGCGGCCGAATACATCTGTGACGACTGGGCAGTGCGACGCACCGGTTCCGGCGTCGCACTCGCGCGCTGCCTGGCACAGGTTGCCGAGTGGATACAGGCGTCGCCGCTTGGCGTGCCGGTCGCCGGCATGGCGGAGGAGCGTTCGTTGCTCGTATCGCGCGTCGCACGGTTGCTCGATGGTGCGCGTCCGGCGTCTCGCTCCAAGCGGCTGCTTGCGGTCGGCGCGGTGCTCGTACTGTTAGCGACGGTTGCCTTCGCACCTGGTGCGTCTGTGCGGCCGGCCCGCGCATCTGCCGTGAACACCTCGTCGCTGCTTGGCTCGCAGACACCGCGGTCTTCCCAGTCTGACGCGCAGCGCGATTCCAGCAGGGCCGTCGAGGCGGAATTGAGTGCCCTTACCGCCATCGATTCACACGCGTTCGCAAAGTTGGCCGGCATGCGCAACCACTCGGTCGCCACGCCTGCGGACAGCGCGGTCATCATTGCGCTTATCGCACGGTTGAAGGACGAAGATGCAGAAGTGCGCGCCGCCGCGGCGCATTCTCTCGGACGGCTCGAAGATCCGCGCGCCGTGCCGGGCCTTATCGACGCGCTCAAGGACGCCAAGGCCAACGTTCGTTCCGCCGCGGCGGAAGCGCTCGGCGAATTCAAGGACACTCGTGCGATCACGCCACTCGTTGCACTGCTCAGCGACACGAACGCGGAAGTGAAGAAGCATGCGCTCGAGGCACTGTCCAATTACGAGCAGGGTGTTCCGTCTGCCGGCATCGTGAAACTGCTCGACGACAGCGATGCCGACATTCGGCACACCGCTGCCCATCTCGTCGGGCAGTTGCACGACCGCTCGGCATCGGGTGCGCTCGCCAAGCTCATTCACGATTCAAACTCAGATGTCCGCCAGGCGGCCATCGAGGCGCTCGGTGAGATGCACGATCAGACGTCGGCAACCGCAATCCTCGCTGCGCTCGCCGATACGGATGCTGACGTCCGTGGCCAGGCGCTCAACACGCTAAGCGAACTTCGCACACCGATTCCGGAGGCCACGCTTCTTACGTTGTTGCGCGACCCCAAGCCCGATGTTCGCGGCAGGGCAGCCGAAATCGCGGGAGCGCGCTCTGTCATCGGCACGATCCCGCGCCTGCGCCAGCTGCTCGATGACCCGAATGGCGACGTGCGACAACACGCGGTTGAAGCACTCGGCAACATTGCGGATGCGTCAGCCTCCGAGGCGCTTCGCGCGGCTCTTGGCTCGAAGGACGCGAAGGTCCGCCGCGCCGCTGCCGAAGCCCTTGGCGAGAGGAGACAATAGTCATGCGCGCCACTCATGCGTTGCTCCTGTCGGCAGCGATTGGCGCCACGGCAGTTGGTGCATTCGTGACGCTGAGTCCTGCGTCGCCCTCCACATTGGCGTTCCATGAGGACTTCGAGCATCAGCGTGCAGGCCCCGACTCCGGGCGTGTGGCGATCATGCTCGATGCGCTCGGCCGAACTGATCCAGTGATCTGTGCGCTCATCGGCGATCAGATCGGCAACTTCTGGTCGGATGGTGAGCGCGCTGGTATTGGTCGTCTCGCGGGTGATCCAGTGACGCTGCATTCCGCAAAAGATTCGATGGCGGGGCACGTGACTGATCCACGCGCCGTGCAGCTTCTTATCGCCGACTTGAATGCGCCAAATGCGTGTGTTCGGCGCGTTGCGGGCAAGATGCTCGGACGTAGTGTCATCACCGCTGAGCGGCTCAGTGCGTTGCTCGCCGACGCGTCACCAACGGTTCGCGAGGCCGCTGCGCTTGCGGCCGGTCACGGTGAACACAAGGTCCCGCTACCTGCCCTGGAAAAGGCATTGAAGGATCCAATTCCCGCCGTTGCGGCTATGGCTGCCTGGGCGCTGGGTGAGAGGGAAGACAAGGCAACTCTCCCCGCGCTGATCACCGCAGCGCGGACTGGCGACGTGCGTGTTCGCCTTGCCGCGATCTGGGCACTTGGCCAATTGGAGGACGAGCGCGCCGTGCCCGAAGTGCTGACGTCCCTGCGCGATCGAGATGCACGGATTCGCGCGGTCTCTGCCGAGGTGTTGGGGAAGTTCGACAGCCCTGAGTCCGTTCCGGCGCTCGAGCGTGTGCTCGGTGGCGACAGCGATGCACGAGTTCGCGTGGAGGCAGCGCGCGCGTTAGGTGAGCGAAGCTCGGCCAAGTCCGCGCCCGTGCTTGGCAAGGCACTTGGTGACGCCGATATCGAAGTGCGTCGTGCTGCTGCCGAAGCGCTGGGCAGTCTCGATGAGATGCACGTTGCGCCCGATGGTCTGGTCGCTGCGCTCGTGTCGCCGGACGCGGAGTTGCGTCATCATGCTGCGAGGGCGCTCTGTTCCATTCACGATCCAGCTACGACGTCAGCGCTCGTTCGTCTTGTGAGCGACGCTGATGCGGATATGCGTAAGGATGCCGTCGAGGCGCTCGGCCACATTGGAACGAAGGAAGCGGTTGCGGGCATTTCGCGCGCGCTGACTGACAAAGATCCGCAAGTGCGTAAAGCGGCGGTCGAAGCGTTAGGCGAGACGAAGGACGGCGAGTCCTAACTGTTGTCGTCCTGAGCGACACGACGACCTGTCATCCCGCACTCGCGTAGCGAGTGTCGGGATCCACCATCGCGGCGCGGCGAGCCGGCCACCCCGCGACGCGCCGGACAAGGTGCAGATCCTTCGACTCGCTTTGCTCGCTCAGGATGACCGGACAGAGGTGTTGCGCTGACCAGTTGAAACCACTGTTACTCGGGTCTCCGGTAGGACGTCCACACGAGAAGCGTGGCGCCAATCGCGCCCCATATCACTGAGGCACCGAGCCACCTGGTGAGACTCGAATACCTTTGCAGCTTCACCGCGTCGAGTGCTTGGATGCGGCCAAGCATGGCGGCTGCGGCGCCGTATTCTCCACTGAAAATGCTGGTCACTCGCCTCGCCGCTTCTGGATACTCGGCAACAGTCAGCAGATAGACGGCGACTGCATAGAGCGCGATAACGCCGATAATCCACGCGATCGGTTGCCGACTGCCAACTGTGGCCGCAGAACTGAACATGTAGGCAATGGTGCCGACCGTGAAGGGAACCAACCACTCCCACGCCGCAAAAGTCGGTGGATACAGTTGCGGCTCGCCCGTAATGCGTTCAGTGATCGCGACGGTCGCGAGAATGAAGAGCAGATACAGCGCGGTAGCGGCCATCAGCCATACCCAGCCCGCGAACACTTTCGTGAGCGTGTGAGTTTGCCGCGGCAACGGCATCATCCAGTGATAACTTCGGCGCCTTGGATCCTCGTCTTGCCAGACCCCAAATGGAAGCAGGAACGCGAGCAGCGCAATCACCGCAGATGCCGCTGGCGAGTACGTGAAATTCACGTTCGGAAGCTGTAAGTGCGCCGCTGCCATAGCTTGTGCATTTGGCGGCGCCTGCAGCGCAGCGTCTCGCGCATCACGTGTCACGAGTGCTCCCCTGATGCAGACGGCGAGCCCGGCCCCATAGAGTACGAGCACGAGAAGACCAGTGCGGCGCAGGAATTGTCGCAGTGTCACAATCTGCTCCACTGCAACCGTTCTCCAACGCGGCGGCGTGTGCAAGGCAATCGCGGTCATCGACCAGTCTCCTGCGTAAGAAGCGCAAGTGTCGCTTCGTGTAGTGATAGCGGCGCTGACTCGCACACCGTTGCTCCCGCACTGACCAACTCTCCGGCGACGCTTGCCTCTTCGCCCCACACTGTCCAATCCATCTCGTTGTGTGACGTGGCGCGGCGTATCACTGCATCGCCGAACAGCGACGTGCCCTGCCACCCGAGGGGAATTTGCGCACGATAGCGGCGCAGGTCGCGGCGAAGCTCGTCGAGCCGCATTTGTGCGCGGAGCTCACCATCGCGTAGCACGCCGATGTGATCCGCAAGCTGCTCGACCTCCGACACGTGATGCGTGGACAGCAGCACGGTCGTCGGCGTGTCGGCGATATGATTGATCAGCACGCCGAGCGTGTCGTCGCGCATGACGGGGTCGAGGCCGTCTGTTGGCTCGT
>JBDTMO010000108.1:0-11369 GCA_039934235.1 bacterium
TGGTCCGGATTGAGTCGGACGGTCTTGATAGGGGCCCAGTTACGAACGGCCCCGCTCCATCGCGCCGGCGTGCGACGGCGCGCGCGGAGATAGACGGCGTTCCGCGCCACGAGCAAGGCGGTGGCAGTTAGAACGTCGTACGCAAGTAATGCACGACACTTGCGAGGCCGTCCTCTGCATCGTTACATCTCTTGCTTACGGGAGCCGAACCCTGCGTTCAGCGTATCTCCAATATCGCGGGTCGGACCATGTCGGCAGTCGAGCGCTCCAGACGCCATATCCTCCAGTTCGGCGGGCCGGCGATGACCGAGTCGATCGATGCCTCGCTGCGCGCGCCGGAACACGGCTCGGCCGGCATGCTCGTGGAAGGCAACCGACAGTCAACCGCGAAGTGGCGACGCGGTCGCGCGTGAGCACACCCGAGATCTCCGCCACGCTCCGCACCTTCGTCGATCGCCACATGATGACGGTCGATCACGTTGCCCTTCTGCTCGACCTGCGCGCCCAGCCCACCGTGGCGCAGACACCGACGGCGGTGGCGAGGAGCAGCCGCCTCGATCGCGATGTGGTGGACCGGGTGCTGGCCGACCTCCTGGATGCGCAGCTCATTCGCCGAGACGGGCAGTCGTACCAGTATTCCGTGCGCCCGCAGCTAACGGCGGTGGTCGACGAGCTCGCGCGCATGTACACCACAATGCCCGTCACGCTCATTCGCGCGATCTACGCGCGGCCAGACCGCGCGGCCAAGTCGTTCGCTGCGGCGTTCCGCCTCCGCAAGGAAATCGAATGACGATCGCCCTGCTCGTGTACCTCCTGTGCGCGCTCACCAGTCTCCTGTGCGCCGTTCTGCTGGCGCGCGGCTATATACGGACGCGTGTCCGACTGCTGTTCTGGAGTGCGCTCTGCTTCGGAGCCTTCGCCGTGAGCAATGTCCTGATCATTGTCGATGTCCGCGTGCTGACGGAACGCGACCTGTCGCTCGTGCGCACTCTACCGTCGCTCGTCGGCATCGCGCTGCTGCTGTTTGGCCTGATCTGGGAAAGCGACCGATGACATCGACCCACGATCTGGCGCTGTTCGTTTCCGGCTTGCTCGCCGCGGGATACGCCGTGGCCGCTCTCGTCTTCCTCCGCTTCTGGCGACAGACGAGAGACCGGCTCTTCGCCCTATTCGGCGCGGCATTCGCGCTGCTGTGCGTGCAGCGCGTCGCACTCGCACTCGGTGCGGAGGCGTCGCTCGATTCCGTGTGGTACTACATGCTCCGCCTGGTGGCCTTTACCCTGATCCTCGTCGCCATCGTCGACAAGAACCGGGGACGCACGCGCTAGCGACACAACCACGGGCGCGCGGCGGTTCCTGCTTCCGTGTCTCCAGACGGCTCCCTCCCTCCCCTTGCGGGTTTGTCGCGCGCTCCGCGTGCCGGGTGGATCGTGATGCTCAGAGCGGGCTCGGCACCTTGCCGCTTCCCTCCCGCCCCTTACCTCGCCACACGGCGCACGAACGACTTCATGGTCAGCCCTTGCAGCAGCAGGGAGACCAGCACCACGCCGACCGTCAGATCGATCAACAACGTGCGGCGGGGAAATTCATCGGGTAGCGCCAGCGCAAGCACCATGGACAGGGCGCCTCGTAGACCGCCCCACGTCATGATCAACGACCACGCAACCGAAACGCGTTCCGACGTTCCGCGCATTATCCCCGTCGTGGCGAAGACGACGGCAAGGCGCGACAGCATCAGAGCGAGAAACGCCACCATGATCGGTAGAGCAACGACCAACAGACTGCTGGGCTGCACCTCGAAACCAATGAGGAGAAAGACCACGGAATTGAGCGCGAACGCCACGTATTCCCAGAACGAGTCCACGCTGACTCGCGTCGCTACCGACATCGCGAACTCGCGGCCGTAGGTGCCGAGCACAAGCCCCGCCGACACGGTTGCGATCACCCCGGACAAATGGAGGCGCTCGGCAGCGACAAACGAGCCGTACGCCCCGATCGTCGTCAGCGTGATCTCGACCATCGGCTCATTGAGCTCCTTGGTCAGCCTGGCAAGGCCGGCGCCGATGACCAGGCCGACCACCGCGCCTCCTCCAATCACGAGGAGAAACTGCGCGGTTAGTCCGGCGATGCTCGCCGTGGTACCAGTGACGTACGCCAGCACGAGAGACAGCACGACGATGGACGTCCCGTCGTTGAACAGGCTTTCCGCCTCGATCATCGTGGTGAGCCGCGGCGGCACACCCATCTCGCGAAACAGGCTGACGACGGCGATCGGGTCGGTCGCGGCGACCAGCGCGGCGAAGACGAGCGCATCCCGCCACGTAAATGCCAGCGCGGGACTCACCAGCGCGAACGCCGCGGTGGCGATCGCGCATGTCAGGGCGATCGCGATCACGACGCCCGGAATCGCAAGGGTCGCGATCGTACGCCAAGTCGCGCGCAGCTCGCTCGCGTGGATATTGTACGCCGCTTCGAAGACGAGGCCGGGAAGGAACACGGCGAAGAGCAGCTCCCGCGTCAAGCGAGGCGCTTCGACGATGTGGAGCGCCCCGACCAGCAGCCCGACCACGACGAGCGCGACCGTATATGGTACCTGCGCGCGGCGGGCCATGATCGCTACGAGCGATGCGATCGCAAAGAGAATGACGAAGGTGGCTTCCATGACGAGCTGTTGAAGGTAGAAACAACGCCCCCGCGCTGGGGACTGGCCAATCTAGCGCGTCAGGTGCACCCACCTGTATCCGGATTGATCCATTCGATCACCGCGGCATGTCCTCGGCTTTCAGGATCATGACGGAGGTAGTCACCTACCATGCCAATGACGCGGAACCCACGGCGGAGTTGAAACGTCAGCGTCCGATCGACGAGCGTTCCGGCGGTCACTGCACGCACATAGTCCTCAGCCGTCAAGTCGCCACCACGCGCCGCGTAATCACGTAAGCGCGCGCCGGCGCGAATGCGGAGCACGCCGAGTTGGCGAACGAGGGCTTCGCGCGCGGCATACAGTTTCGAACCAGTCCCCAAACCTTGCCTCCTCGGGACCACCATGATCTCCGCGCCATACAGTGTGCGGCCCTGCGCGGGATCATGATTTGTGAACATTCCGGCGTCGGTAAAATCACGCCAGGACGCGGTCAACTCATAGTCGTCCCACAGGATGATCAGGCTGGCGGACATCCCCACAACGGCGCCGCTGTCCTGCGCCACGGCAACGAATTGACCTTCGGGGAACCTTCGAACGTGACTGGATAGCTGATCGTGGGTCCACGCCGGCGAGCCGGGGTAGACGTTGCGTGTCACGTCGATGATGCCATCAAAGTCCTTCGACTCAGTGGCGCGCACGATGATCGAGGTCTGTTCGCTCATAGTCGACAGCGGCGGACGGTTCGGACGAGGCCTTCCGTGCGATTGCTGTCCAGCAGCGGGAGAACGGTGCCGCGGGTTCGCGCCTCGAGGATGCCATCGAGGTCGAGGTCCCCGATAACCCCGCCAACTGGCGCGTGCCGGAACCCGCCGGGCTGGGCCATGCCCTGTTCTTCGGGTTCGCGGCAGCGATGCTTGGCATTAGCGGATTCGAGAGCTCCGCCAACTTCATCGAGGAGCAGCGCGAGGGTGTTTTTCCGAAGACCCTGAGAAACATGTGGATATCGGTGATGGTCTTCAACCCTCTGATCAGCCTGTTATCGCTCGGCCTACTGCCCCTAGTGGTCATCCGCGAGGCGCCGGAGCGTCTGCTCAGTCGGATGGGTGTGCTGGCGGGAGGTTCGTGGCTCGGCACGTGGGTGAGCATCGATGCCGTCCTCGTCCTGTCCGGAGCAGTCCTCACGAGTTTCGTCGGCGTGAGCGGCCTGGTACGACCCACGGCGCTGGACCGGTGCTTTCCGCAATGGCTCCTTCACGAGAACCGCTGGCGCGGAACCAATCACTGGATCATTCTCGGCTTTCTCGGCCTGTGCGCATCGATTCTCGGTTGCTCCCGTTGCAGGGCAGCGAGGACGAACGAGAATGGGCCGCCTCTTGCAAATATATTGGCCACAATATAATATTGCAAGTAGAAATGCCGCAACTACTTATACGTCTTTCTCTTCTGTCAAGGCCGGTAATCTGGACGGCCTTTTTGGTTGCCTTCGCGAGCATTGCTCCGGAAGCCTCGCTTGGCGCACAGCCAGCCACCGCGGGTGCGCCGACGCGCTCGAAGGCGCCAGGTGCAGCGGCGAAGGCGGTGGCGCAGGAAGAGCCCGAATCCGCGGAGTCGCCACGGGCTTCGTTGAGGGCGTTCATGGATGCCGCGAGGAACGGCGACTTTTCGCGCGCCGGCCGGTATCTGGAGATCGACGCCTCGGCGGACAGCGCGGCGGTCGTCGCGCGACGAGCCAAGCTCGTCCTCGACCGTTACGTCTGGTTCGACCTGAACGATATTTCACCGGATGCGGCGGGCGACACGGCCGACGAATTGGCACCCGGCGTAGACCAAATCGCGACGATACGCACGCCCAGCGGCTCGGTTGCTCCGGTTCGTCTTCGCCGATTCATCACCATAGGTCCAGATTCAGAAACGATCTGGCGGTTCTCGAGCGGCACGGTCGGCCGAATTCCTCGGCTTTATGCCACGTTGGGAAATCGCTGGCTGGTCGACCGGCTTCCCGCCGTTCTTCTGCGATCTGGTCCGCTCGACCTGTTGTGGTGGCAATGGGCTGCCGCAATTCCACTCCTCGTCGTTGCGGCGTTGATCGGTGTCATTGCTGGTCGCGTTTTGCGCCGAATCGTCTCGGCCATTACGCGCCGCACGGCAACCAAGTTGGATGATGAGATTCTCGACCGGCTGGGGGCACCGATCACCACCCTCTGCACCGTTGCCGCCGTCGCAGCCCTCCTTCCGCTTCTCGATCTCTCCGCACCCGCTCGGGCCGGCGTATTCCAGATTCTACGCGTCGTTTTCGGCGCGACGTTCTTCTGGTCGGTCTGGCGCCTCGTCGAGGTTGGGCGACGGGCGCTCATGGCCACGCATTGGGCCCTGGCGATGCCGGCATCGCGCTCACTCGTTCCGCTTGGCGCTCGCATGACCAAGGTGCTCGTCGCGGCACTCGCGTTGGTCGCGACGTTCTCGGCACTCGGCTATCCGGTCGCGAGCCTCCTCGCCGGATTGGGCATCGGCGGACTTGCCGTGGCGCTCGCTGCGCAGAAGACCGTGGAGAATCTGTTCGGTGCCTTCTCGATCGGTATCGATCAGCCGTTTCGCGAGGGCGACTTCGTGAAGGTCGATGACTTTGTCGGCACCGTCGAGGCCATCGGTCTCCGGTCGACGCGATTTCGCACGCTCGACCGCACGCTCGTCTCCCTGCCAAATGGCCGCCTCGCCGATATGCGACTCGAATCCTTCGCGGCACGCGACCGCATGCGACTCGCGACGGCTGTGGGCCTGGTCTACGAGACAACCGCCACGCAAATGCGCGCCGCGCTTGCCGGGTTCGAGCGCGTGCTGCGCGCACATCCGAAGATCTGGCCGGACGCGGTCGTTGTCCGATTTAGCGAACTCGCGGCCTCATCGCTCAACATCGAGGTCATGGCTTGGTTCCTCACCTCCGAGTGGAGCGAGTTCCAGAAGATCCGTCAGGAGGTGCTCCTTCAGTTCATGGATGTGGTCGAGGAAGCCGGAACGGCGTTCGCCTACCCGACTACGACGGTACACGTCGCGAATTTCCCTCTTGCGCCGCCGAGCACTGAAACGTGACGTGTCAGATCACAGCATCCAACCGCCTTCGCGTCACCCTTGCCGCCGATGGCGGCACACCGCCACTCGAGCGGAGGGCGGGTGGGCTGATCACGGGACTTCGGCGTTTGAATCAGGCCAGCGATTCGCTCTGGATTGGCCATCCGGAGACACATTCGGCCTGGCTCGCGGAATCATGATCGCTTCACGGTTGCAGGGGGGATTGCCGATTCCCGCCCTCGCTCGGGCTTTGCGTCCGTCGGCCGTGCCCACGGACTCGGCGCTTCGTCGCCGGCTGCGCGTCGCCAAGTGAGACCGCTGCCTGCGGGCAAGCCGACCTCGGCGGGCGATGGGTCGAGCGCGGGCGCCAGTGCCGTTCCGCGCTGCCTGAACGCGGTCCGGAGCCTTGTGCGCGCAATTCACGCCAACAGTCGCGCAATCGAAGCGAACATCGGGTTGGGCCTGGCGCAGGTATTCGTGCTTCAGGAGCTCGAAAAGCGGCCAGCGAGTTCGCTCAATGAGCTCGCCGCTCGGACAGCGACTCACCAAAGCTCGGTTTCCGCTGTCGTCAAGCGGCTGTCGGATCGTGGGCTCGTTTTTCGATCGGCCGATCCGGTGGATAGGAGAAGACTGCGGATCGTGCTGACGCCGGCAGGCCAGGCGATGCTTGCAATGGCTCCCGCGACAATCCAATCCCGGTTGCTTCGCGGCCTCGCGCGACTGGAGCCCTCCGTGCAGATCCGGCTTGCGGAGCTGCTCGATGAATGGCTCGCAGGGGCCGGTGTTGATATGGGCACGCCGCCAATGTTGCTCGAGACAGAGTCGCAGGCGGTCGGTGACGGCCCGGGCACTCGAGAACTCTGAGGCGGCAAGCGCGTGCGCGAGCATCTCGACACCTGCGCAGCGTGCGCGCGAATTCGACGTCGACGCCAGCGGACTTGAACGCGTGAAGGCAAGGCTCGCCAGATCGACATGCCCACAGACGTGCTCGCGCGCATTACGCCGCGCGACCGGTGCGCACCAGGATCATCAGCGCCGTGAGGTAGCCCTCGTCGATCATGCGCACGAGAGGCTCTGGGCCGCGTTCCCCCTCCGCGAGCGGTTTGTCCATGGCACGCGCACCCCACCGGCGCCACCCGAAATTGTCGCCATGGGGCAGCGCGTCCGTGAGCCGAACGACTGCGCACCAGGTATCGATCCGACGTCGCCACGATGACAGCCGACGGTGACGTCGCCGTCTCGATTTGACAAGCCTCGCTGCGAAGGAGAAGGCGCAACGCCTCGAGACGTCCGCGTCATCGTCGGCAACGAGGATGCAGCTCGCTACGCCAACCATCCGTCCTTCAGGTTGATCACGCGATTGCCATATGTGGCGTTCTGTTCGGAGTGCGTTACCTGGATGATCGTGGTGCCTTCCCGGTTCAGCTTCGAAAACAATTCCATGATTTCGCGGCCCTGTGCCGAGTGCAGGTTCCCGGTCGGTTCGTCGGCAAGAAGAAGCTTGGGGCTGTGAATTACGGCTCGCGCGACGCCGACGAGCTGCTGTTGCCCGCCGCTCAACTGGCTCGGATAGAGGTCCTTCTTCGCCACCATGTTAAATCGGTCGAGTGTGTCGGCAACGAGCGCCTGGCGATCAGGCTTCTTCATGTCACGGTACGACAGCGGGATGTCCAGATTCTCGGCGACAGTGAGATCGTCGATGAGGTGATACTGTTGGAACACGAATCCGATGAGACTCCGGTGCAGCGCGGATCGGCGCTTCTGGTCGAGCGAGTGCACCGGGTTGTCGTCGAGGAAGTACTCGCCAGTCCACGCGCCATCGAGCATGCCGATGATGCTGAGGAGGGTGGTCTTGCCGGCGCCCGAAGGGCCCATGACGGTGACGAATTCGCCCTTGCCGATATCAAGGGTGATTCGACGGAGGACGTAGCTGCGGCCACCAGGGATGGCAAAGCTCTTCTCGACGTTGCGGAGAGAAATCATGTTGGGAAGTAAGCGTCCGCCGCGCGGGAATGAAGCTCGCCGGCACTGCGAGGCTGCACATCAGGCTCTCGAAGCTCCTGAGGAAACCGGGGAGCTGGCTTAGTCGAGTCGCTTCCGAACACCGGCGAGGAAGCGTGCGCGGTGGCGCGTCATTTCTCGCAGCTGGCGGGGTGGCGCATCGGTGTCCCCGTGGCGGGCCGCCCAGATAACCATCTCGACGAGCACGGGCGCGAGGTCGACGCCTTTACGCGTTAGACGATACACCCCTCGGCGACGATCTTCAGGATCCGGGCGCCGCTCGATGATCTCCGCGGCTTCCAACCGCTCCAGCCGTTCGGCCAGCACATTTGTGGCGATGCCCTCGCCCGCCGCGGAAAACTGCGTGAACGAGCAGAGACCCTTGAACATCAAGTCGCGCACGATCAGCAGCGACCAGCGGTCGCCAAAGAGGTCGAGCGAAATCGCAATTGGACACCCCGAACGACGACTACCTAGCATGGTCCCGCCACATATAACTTGTTGTTTGCAAGCAATCTAACATATTGCTTGCAATTCAAGACGTATTCCTGGCACCGCCACGAGGGAACCGATGCCGCAACACTTCGTGATCAACCTGCTGGCGTACCTCGTCCCTACGTTCGCGCCTGGATTCGTCTGGCACCTGAAGGTGTTCGATGCGTACTACCGTCAGCTTGGCATCTATCGTACCGACGTGATCATCCCGTTTGGTTTTCTCTCGATGCTGATTCAGGGAACCGTGTTCGCTTTCGTCTACCCGCGAGTGATGGCGCACCCCGGCTCGATGGCGGACGGGCTGTGCTTCGCGGCCGGTGCCGCACTCTTCTCGTGGTCGTTTACCACACTCGCGGTCGCCGCCAAGCATCCGATGACGTCGGTGCGCCGATTCGTCGCCATCGAGACGGCCTTTACCGTGGTGCAATGCGCCCTGGTGGGTCCCTTGCTCGCCGTAAGCTCCTAAGGCGCGACTGGTTTACGCCTCGGATTCGGAGGCTGAACCCGGTAACGGATCAGTCCCGTGGTCTTCGTCACGCGCCGTCAAACCGTAGCGACGCAACTTTCTCCAGAGCGTCGTGCGACCCATGCCGAGCAACTCGGCAGATCGACCGAGAGCGCCGCCCGTCTCGTCGAGCGCGGCTTGAATGGCGGACAACTCATCGTCGACGGGGCCATCCGATCGATACCGGCCGTCGACGACCGGCGTGTTCCGCCCACGCAACTCCGCCGGTAAGTGCTGGGCCTGGATGCGTTGGAACTCGGCCTCGATTGCCGCGCGTTCAATCACCGCGAACAGTTCGCGCACGTTGCCGCGCCATTCATGCGCCCGGAGTAGTCGCATGGCGAATGGCGAGCAGGCAAGGCGCTCGCGATCAGTGTGACCCGACCGCAAGGCACTGAGCGCATGCTCCACCAAAAGAGGAATATCGCTGCGCCGTTCTCGGAGTGGCGGCAGCTCGACGGGAAAGACCGCTAATCGGTAGTACAGATCTTCCCTGAAGCGCCCTTCGCTCACGAGCGCACGAAGGTCCCTGTTGGTTGCCGCGACCACGCGAACGTTCACCTTGATGGGAAACGTCGCGCCCACTCGCGTGACTTCGCGCTCCTGCAGCACGCGCAGCAGCCGGAGTTGTAGCGCGACACTCATGTCGCCGATCTCGTCGAGGAAGATGGTCCCCTGCTCCGCCGCTTCGAACACGCCCACGCGATCGCGAACCGCACCTGTGAATGCGCCGCGAACGTGCCCGAACAGCTCACTTTCCAGCAGGCCGTCCGAGAGACCAGCGCAGTTCACGGCGACGAACGGCGCGTTGGCCCTGGACGAACGTTCATGCACCGCACGCGCAACGAGCTCCTTGCCGGTGCCCGTATCACCGCGAATCAAGACGCTTGCGTCCGATGGGGCGACACGCCGGATCGACGCGATCACCTCCTGCATCGCGGGCGATCGGCCGATGATGCCGCCGGGATTCGAAGTCGCGTGCTCCAGTGTCGGACGTCGTTCCAGCAGCTCTGCCACTCGCGCGCTTAGGACATCTGGTTCGACCGGCTTGGTCAGGAAATCGTCGGCGCCGAGTTGTAGTGCGCGGACCGCCGTGTCCACGGTGCCGAACCCGCTGATCATCAGCACCGGGATGTGGTCGCCCCAAAGCCGGAGCGCCTCGACGAGCCCCATGCCGTCGATGCCCGGCATGAGGTAGTCGAGCACCATCACTTCGAACCGCTGGGCACGGATCGCGTCGAGGGCAGCCTGCCCGTCGGCCACGGTCTCGACGTGGTAGCCATCGATGCGCAGCAACGCGGCCGTCGAGAGGCGAAAAGCTCGATCATCGTCGACGACGAGAATCCGCGCCGGTTCCGGCGTCATCGCGCGACCTCCGGTAGCGCGGCGCCTTGAGTCGTAAGCGAGGCGCCGTCGCCCACCGGGAGCTCGATGCGAAAGTAGGCGCCACCCAGTTCGCGATTCCCGCCCTGAATCCGCCCTCCCGCACTTCGCACCAGACCCTCCGCCACAAACAGCCCGAGACCAACGCCGTGGACCGCGTCCTTCGTGGTGAAGAAGGGATCGAACAACCTGGGCGCGATCTTGTCGTCGATGCCTGGTCCGTTATCCGTTATCACGATCACCGCGGATTCCATCAGCCGTTCGACGGTGACGTCCACCGTGCCGCCGCCCGGCGGCCGCGGCACCGACGCGAGCGCCTCGCGGGCGTTATGCACCACATTGAGCAGGACCTGCTTGAGGGCATCGGGCGCAATCATCGCCTGAAGAGTAGCGTCGCCATGCGTGCTAATGCGGCACAGGGCGAGGTCCGTGCCCAGGTTCGAGAGGCGCGCCACCTCGCTTGCAACGAGCAACGGGACACACGTCGCGACCCCTGAGCCCCGCGGCCGATTGAGGTCCAGCATCTGCTCAGCCAGCTCGTGCATGCGGAGCAGCTCGTCGATGGCGAGGTCCGTGAACTCCAAAGCCTCCTGGTCGTCGCTCACGCGCCGTCGAATCAGCTCCAGACAATTGCGCAGGCTGGCCACCGGGTTCCTGATCTCATGGGCCAGCTGCGTGACGAGGCGTCCGGTGGCAGCGAGACGATCGCGTTGCATCAGGTCTGCCTGAAGCGCGATCAAGCGTGCATTTCGATCGCTGAGCATCTCGTTTGCCTCGCGCAACTCGACCAGCCGAGCGGCCAGCGCCTGTCGCATGACCTCGAACGCGCTGGAGACTCGCGACACTTCGCCGATTCGCGACGCTGGGAGCGGTGCCGTGAATCGCTCCAGCGCGACCGCAGACGCGGCTGTCGCGAGTTCGCGGACCGGTCGCGCGACGCGCGAGGCCAGCATCGCGCCCAGTAGCAGCGCGACCAGCAACGCACCCGCGGCGGCAATGCCCGCCACACGTCTCAATTCAGGCAGCACGGCCAACTCCTCATCCATCGAGCGCGTGAACATGACGGTGCCTTGGCCGGACAACGGCGCGGCGACAGCGAAGAATCGACCGAGCCGCGTCGTGACCGCCGTTGGAACGCTGTCGAGCACAGACTGCTGTGCCGCGTCGAGCAGTACTGCTGTCCTCACCGACTCGAGTGTCGTGCCCATGACTCGGTGATCCGGTGTCGCGATCACGACGCCGGATCGGGTGAGTCCTGCGAGCAGGCCGGCCGCG
>JBDTMO010000109.1:0-11331 GCA_039934235.1 bacterium
CGAGTTGTTCGGCGATTCGCGCGTTGGTTGCACCGAGTCCGCGGCTGATGGTGTTGAGCGCGGACGTGTGTGCTGATGTAGACGATACCGTAAGCGTGACGACCAGGAGGATCGTCACGACCAGCGCCGTGCCAAGGAAGATCTTTAGGGAAAGGCCCACGAAGGCTGAGTGAACGGTGAACGGTGAACGGTGAACGGTTTAACTGGAGCTCACCGTAAGGCTACCCGAGGCATGCTCGGCTCGACTGCGCTTCGATTTCGACTGCGCTGCAGTGACCGTTCACCGTTCACCGTTCACCGTTCACCGTTCACCGTTCACCAGTTCAGTACCGGTCGCCGTTCGCGCCGGTGTATTCCTGGCCGAACTTGTTCTTGTGCGGTACGAAGCGATAGCCTCGCGCGTCCAGTTGTACGTTGCCAAGCGCCACGCCAGATGCACCAACCACCAGCGGCCGTGGTGGGGTGCCAGTCGCGCGGTCATGCCACACGTGCAACACATAGTTGCCCGCAGGCACTCCCCCAATCGAGAATCGGCCGTCTTCGCCGGCCTGCGCGTAATACGGCGTCTTGATCACCACCACGTAACCCGTCATCCGCGGGTGGATGTTGCAATAGATCGGAAAGACGCCGGCTTCCTTGAACGTCTGATCCTTCGTCCGACCACGAGGATAGACGCCAGTGTCGAACGCACCATCAGGCGCCTTCGAGAATACATTGTGGCTGAACGAATCCGCATTTGGAAACTCGACCTTGCTGCCCTCGGGCACCACGCGAACGCGCGGCGAGAACTGGCGTCCCTGCAGTTGAATCGTCGTCGTGGTGGGCGACGTCCGCGCCCGCGCGCTGCCGGCCGGCTCGAGCCAGACGATGACGTCAGCGAGATCCTCGGACTGCTCTCCCGCGCGCTCCAAGAGGCTCACCTGACCCGACACCGCACCCTGCGCAAACACCGCTGGGGCGGCGAGCACCAGCACCAACGCGGAATGACGTATGACAGCACCTGTGTTGAACATCCCTTTCACCCCGCACTTGAGCATCATGACCGCACGCAACGCGGCGGCCTACGTGAACAGTGTGTCCGCACGGGCCAGAGCGTCAAGCGTCGCGTTCGTCATCGGCGCACGCTTCGCTACGGCTGCGACGCCCGCACCCGCCTCCGCGCAACAGGCACAGCGTGATTCCGCCCGCGCCGCGGCCGACTCGCTCGCGGCTCGCCTCCGTCGCGCCGAAGAAGCGATCGCGCTGCTCCAGCAGCAACTGGGCGAACAGGCTGCCTCCGGCGTCAGCACGCGAAGCCGCATGCGTCTCGAGTTCAACGGCCGCGTTCTCGTGCACGCATTCCGGAACGACCGGCGCGTCAACAACGTCGATGATCCGCAATTCGTTCGTCCCGACACGGCGTCTGTCCTTCCCGTCGCCGCACTCGGCCTCGCCATCCGCCAAACGACACTGGGACTCGTCGTCAACACACGCGACGTACTCGGCGGACGCTTCGTTGGCGACATCGACGTGGATTTCTATGGCGGGCTGCAGCCCAGCAGCGGAGGACGCACGTTCCCCCTCCTTCGCATTCGCACGGCGCGCGGCGCGCGGCGCGGTAAAGTGGACGAATGGCGAATTGATGATCGGGCAGGAGTCGCCGCTGATTGCGAGTCTCAGCCCGATCAGCCCCGCGGCCATCGGCACACCAGGCTTCGTGACCGCCGGGAATCTCTGGCTGTGGCTGCCGCAGCTTCGCGCGAGCGTCGAAACGGGTGGTCCATTGAGTTTCGGCCTGCAGGCTGCGGTCCTCGCGTCAACCACGGGTGACGCGGCTGGACTCTTTGACACCGATGCCGACGCGGCGGAGCGTTCGGGACGTCCCGCGAGCGAAGCCCGCGTCAGTGTGAAGTGGGGCGAGGACGATCATCCCAGCGAATTCGGCTGCGGCGGGCACATCGCGTGGGTGGCGGTGCCGAGTGCACTCGCGCGAACGGACGCACTCGCGTGCGACGCGCGCGTTGCGCTTGGACCAGTCGAGTTTCGAGGCGAAGCCTACACGGGCCACGGCTTGCGCGGACTCGGTGGCGGCGGAGTCTCGCAGAACCTGTCGCGCACGGGCAATCCCCTCGAAGACAGTGGCGGATGGGGCCAGCTCAATGTGGACGCAACACTCAATGGTGCGCCTCGGGGCGGGATGTGGCGTCGACGAGCCGGAGGAGAGCGCGGTGAGCGCGGGTGGCCGCCTGCGCAATCAATCATGTGCGGGCTACACGATCATTCGCCCGGGTGGGCCGCTGTTTCTGGGCGCTGAGTATCGCCGGATCGAAACGCGCTACGCGAGTGGGTCGGTGGCGAACAACCACCTGAATCTCTCGTTTGGATTTGAGTTCTGATTGTCATCCCACAGCGACTGCAACTGCAACTGCCTATCGCGGCAGTTGCCGTTGCTTTTTGCGGCTCGGAACCCAGCCGCGAGCAATTCAGGGCGCGACGTCTCGAAGATCCCGACACAAGCGGTTGCTCGTGCGGATGACAGCGCGTCTCAGTTCGACAACGCCTCGGCCGACTGCTCGACCGTGCGACGCGGCGCCTGTGGTGGCTCGGCCGTTGGTGGCAGGATTAGACGGAACGTGCTCCCCTTCCCCGTCTCCGACTCGATCTCCAGCACGCCACTCAGCATCTCGGTCAGCCGGCGCGAAATCGGGAGGCCGAGGCCAGTGCCTTCAGTAAGTTGCGTCTTGCCGAGTTGTACGAATTCATCAAAGATCTTTTCTCGATCAGAAGGCGCGATGCCCTCACCTTGATCGATGACCTCGAGCGTGAGCCCGCCATCCTCACGCGGCATTGAATGCACGCGAATGGGCTTGCCGCCCCCGAACTTGATGGCGTTCGAGAGAAGGTTGAGCAGGATCTGTCGGAGTCGCCGCGGATCGCTGATGATCTTGCGCTGCTCGCCCTCGTGCACGATCGACAGGGACGAACCGTATTGGTCGGCGAGCGGCCGAACGGTCACGAACAGGTCGTCGATGAGCGCGGGGAACGTCACGGGCTGCAGGCGCAGATCGATCTTCCCCGCCTCGATCTTCGAGAGGTCGAGCACGTCGTTCACCAGCTCGAGCAAATGCTTAGCCGCCTTGTGCGTGCGCGTAATACCCTCGGCCTGCTTGTCATTGAGCGGACCGTAGATGTTTTCCAGCAACAGCGTACTGTAGCCGAGTACGGCGTTGATCGGCGTGCGTAATTCGTGACTCATCGATGCGTAAAATCGACTGCGCGCGGCCATGGCGCGTTCGAGCTCGATCTGGCGCGCCGCCAGCTCGTCGTTGAGCGCCTTGAGCTCCGTCATCGCACGCGCCAGCGACCTCGCTTGCGATTGCACTTCTGCCTCGGCGCGATTTCGCTCGGAAATGTCGCGCACGATGAACGTGTACGTCTTCTTGCCGCGGACGTCGAGACAGCTGGCGGTCGCTTCCACGGGGAAGTGTTCGCCCGTCGCGCGCGCACCGATGAATGTGAGGACTGGTTCCTTTTCGGGACCATTCCCTTCCGTCTTGTCCCCGCCATGAATGGAGTGCGCGCAGATGCGATCGAGCACCTCCTGCCGAATTGCGTCGGGAAAGAAGGTGCGCACATCGCGTCGCGTCGCCGCCTCGGTGTGGGTCCCGAACATCCGCTCGGCGGCGGCGTTGAACAGTGTCACGACGCCATCCGAGTCGAACGCGACAATGGCGTCCATGGCTGAGCCGACGATTTCCGAAAAGCGAGCCTCGGACTCGTAGATCTCGCGCATGTGCCGCAACTCGAGCTCGCGGCGCTGGCCGTCGGCAAGCATCTGCTGCTGTGATGCGAGCTGGCGTTGCTTCTGGTACAGGTCCACGAAGACGCTGACTTTCGAGCGCAGGATATCTGGCTGAAACGGCTTGGACAGGTAGTCGACCGCGCCAACCGAGTAGCCTTCGAATACGTACTCCTCATCCTTGCTGATGGCGGTGAGGAAGATGATCGGGATGTACTTGGTTCGTTCGCGCGACTTGATGAGGCGCGCCGTCTCGAAGCCGTTGATGCCCGGCATCTGGACGTCGAGAAGAATCATGGCGACGTCGTGCGACAGGAGCTTGCGGAGCGCTTCGTCGCCCGAGCCGGCGCGCACGAGCATCTGGCCAAGCGGCTCGAGGATCGCTTCGAGCGCCAGCAGGTTTTCCGGACGGTCGTCGACAATGAGGATCTCGACGGGTGCGTTCGATTCCTCGACGCCGACCACGGGTGCGCTCACCGTTGCCGGTATCGCTGCCTCTGCGACGATGCCGATTTTCGGATCGATCGGCGACACCACGTCTGCCCGCGCGTCCGTGCTCATCAGTTCTCTCGCTCCGGATCGCCGGCGGGCAGCGAGGAGATGAATTGCGTCATCGCGGCCAGTGCCATCACACGCGCGCGCGGTACGGCATGGACCGCTGCGGTCGGCATGATCGCGCTCTCCGCAGTCGCGGGATCCTGGACGAGCGCCAGACCGCCGCGATCGGAGATGCGCCGCAGCCCTTCGCTGCCGTCGGCATTGGCTCCTGTCAGCACAACGCCAACGGTGCGGTGCCCATAGCTGTCGGCCGCGGTCAGAAAGGTGACGTCGATGGACGGACGGCTGAACCGCACCGGCCCCTCCGTGCTCAGCGAGAAAAACCCCGGCTCAACGAGCGTGTGATAGTCTGGCGGTGCAACGTAGATCCGGCCATGCTGTAACGGCATCTTGTCTTCGATCTCACACACCTCGAGCGGCGTGCGCTCCTGCAACAGCGAGCGCAGGAGGTGGTCCGAATCCTTGTGACGGTGCTGCACGAGCGCCACGGCCATGCTGAACGTTTTCGGCAGTCCACTCACGAGCGTGCGAAGCGCGGCAAGCCCTCCCCACGAGGTGCCGACCACCATCAGGTCGTATCCGACGCCGTCCCGGGTTGCCATCACGTGAATTTCTTGTAGAGCTTTTCGGTGGCACTCATCTTCTCGTAGCACGGCTCGTACTGCGAGAACTTCAACGACTCCTTGCTGCCCAGGGCAAGCACGCCGAACATGACCAGCGATTCATAGAACAGCTTGTGCACGCGGTTCTGCAACGTCTTGTCGAAGTAGATCAGCACGTTGCGGCAGAAGATCACGTGGAACTCACTGAACGACCGATCGGTGACCAGGTTGTGCTGCGAGAACACGACGTTGCGCGTGAGCGACGGCGCGAAGAGCGCGCCGTCGTACTTGGCCGTGTAGTACTCGGAAAAGGACCGCGTCCCGCCCGCGCGGATGTAGTTGTCCGTGTACTCCTGCATGCGATCGAGCGGAAAGATGCCCTGCTTGGCCCGCTGGAGCACCACGTCATTGATGTCCGTTGCGTACAGGCGCGCCCGGTCATAGAGACCCTCCTCCTCGAGGAGAATCGCCATGGAGAACACCTCTTCGCCCGTTGAACACCCTGCATGCCAGATGCGAATGAATGGGTAGGTGCGCAGGAGTGGAACGACCTTCTCTCGAAACTCCCGGTAAAAACTCGGGTCACGGTACATCGCCGTCACGTTGACGGAGAGGTCGAGCAGCAATCGCTCCATCGCGTCCGGATCATGAAGAATGCGCGCTTGCAGATCCGAGATCGTGCGCAGCCCGTCGCCCTCCACGCGCTTCCACAAGCGGCGGCGGATCGACGCATATGCATACGCACGAAAGTCAAAACCGTAGTGCCGAAATACGCCCTCGAGAAGCAGCTCGATTTCGAGACGCTCCAATTCGGGGTCGTACGCGTAGGGAGGCCCGGGAAGGAAATCCCCGCCCGAGCTTACCGGTACAGCCATACCCGCATGAGACTCAGCAACTGCTCAGTGTCCACTGGTTTCGTGATGTAGTCCGACGCGCCGGCGGCGATGCACTTCTCACGATCACCCTTCATCGCCTTGGCCGTGAGCGCGATGATCGGCAGCGACCTGAGCGCCTGGACCTCGCGAATTGCACGCGTCGTTTCGTATCCGTCCATCTCCGGCATCATGACGTCCATCAGCACGAGATCGAAATCCTCCCGGTCGCGCAGCAGCGCAATCGCATCCTTTCCATTCTCCGCAAACGAAACCAGCATGCCATGATCTTCAAGCATGCTCGTCAGCGAAAAGATGTTTCGCACATCGTCGTCCACCACGAGCACACGCTTGCCGGTGAATACCGCGTCCGTGTTATGCAGCCGCTCGAGCATCCGCCGTTTCTGTTCGGGCAATTTTGCTTCCACACGATGCAGGAACAGCGCGGTTTCATCGAGCAGCCGCTCTGGCGACTTCACGTCCTTCACGATGATCGTCTCCGCGAACTTCCGCAGTTTCGTGTCTTCCGCCGGCGACAGATCCTTGCCCGTGTAGATGATGATGGGCAGGTCCCACATGGCTGGATTCGCCTTCACCGTCTCGAGCAGCTCGAACCCGTTCATGTCCCTGAGGCCGAGGTCGAGCACCATGCAGTCGAAGTGGCCGCCGGAGAGTTCGCGGAGCGCATCTTCTGCCGACGCGACGGCCGTGATCTCCACATCCTCATGCTGGATCAGCTCGATCATGCTCTCGCGCTGTGTCTCGTCGTCTTCCACCACGAGCAATCGCTTGACCGACGTATCGATGAAGCGGGAAATCCGCGCGAACGAATCATCGAGTGCTTCCTTCGTGACCGGCTTCTCGAGATAGGCCAACGCACCCGACTTGAGCCCTTGCTGGCGCTCTTGCATGCCCGTGATGATATGCACCGGGATATGCCGGGTTTGCGGATGGTGCTTCAGGCGGTCGAGCACGGCCCACCCGTCCATTCCCGGCATGTCGATATCGAGCGTGATGGCATCCGGCGCAAACGCGTGCGCGAGCTTGAGTCCTGCCTCGCCGTCGAGCGCATTCAGGCCCCGGAACCCTTTCTCACGCGCCATGTCCAGCAGCACCTTCGAGAACGTGGCGTCATTCTCGATGATCAGGAGCACGCGGTCACCGGGCTCGATATTGTCCCGGTCGTCGTCGAAACCGTCCGGTTTCGGCAGCGAGTCGCGCGACATCACGACATTGGCGTCGGCCGCAGGGGGCGACACCTGAAGCAACGCGTTTCCGGATGCGCCAGGCCGCTCCCATCCACCAGACTCGGCGGCGCGATAACGGTTGTAGACGGTCGGGACGGGGCGGCCACGCGGGCCACTGCGTACGTTGCCTTCGTCTGCGCCCCATTCGTCACCGCGATCGCGACGTCGTGACGACGACTCTTCACCGCCGCGTGGATTGTCGGGCTCCACGTAACGAGCCGGCAGGAAGAGCGTAAACGTGCTGCCACCGCCCGTCGAACTCTCGACACGAATTTCTCCGCCCAGCAGGCGCGCGATTTCGCGGCTGATCGAGAGACCCAGCCCCGTACCACCGAACTTGCGACTCGTGGTGCCGTCCGCCTGTTGGAACGCCTCGAAAATCAGCTGCTGCTTTTCCTTCGCGATGCCGATGCCCGTGTCGCGAACCGCAAAGGCGATGACCGTCTCCGATTGATCGAGAATGCGGCTCGCGAAGCGCCTGCCCTTTTCCGACTTGCCAATTGCCAGCGTGACGGTGCCGGTCTCCGTGAACTTGAACGCGTTGGAGAGCAGGTTCTTGATGATCTGCTGAAGACGCTGGCCATCGGTGTAGATGGCGGATGGCACGTCCGGACTGACCTCCACCTTGAACTGCAAGTTCTTCTGGTGCGCAACGGGGTCGAACGTGCGCCTGGTGAACGCGTCGATGTCCTGGATTGGAACATCCATCGGGTTCACTTCCATCTTGCCGGCCTCCACCTTCGACAAGTCGAGAATGTCGTTGATGAGATTGAGCAGGTCGGTGCCGGACGAGTAGATCGTCTGCGCGAATTCCACCTGCTTCGGCGTGAGCGTGCTTTCCTTGTTGTCGCTGAGCAGCTTCGCGAGGATGAGCAATGAGTTGAGCGGCGTCCGTAGCTCGTGACTCATGTTCGCCAGGAACTCACTCTTGTACTTCCCGCTGATCGCGAGCTGCTCGGCCTTCTCTTCCAGTGAGAGACGCGCCGCCTCCACTTCGCGGTTCTTCTGCTCCACCTTCTGGTTCTGCTCAGCCAGCAGCGAGGCCTTTTCTTCGAGCTCCTCGTTCACCTGCTGCAGCTCTTCCTGCTGCTCCTTGAGCAGCTCTTCGGATTGCCGCAGTGTCTTGGCCTGTGCCTCGAGCTCGGAGTTGGAGCGCTTCAGTTCGTCCTGTTGGCTCTGCAGCTCCTTCGATTGGCTCTGCAACTCCTGCGTCAGCTTCTGCGACTGCTCGAGCAGCTCCTCGGTACGCATGCTCGCCCCGATCATGTTGAGCACGACGCCGATGGACTCGCTGAGCTGATCGAGGAACGTCTGGTGAATCAGGCTGAACGGCAGGAAGCTCGCGAGTTCGATCACCGCCTTGACTTCGCCCTCGAACAGCACGGGCAGCACGATGATGTTGCGCGGCGGTGCTTCACCAAGCCCCGACGTGATCTGGATGTAGTCGTCCGGCACGTTCTGCAGCAGGATCGGCTGCTTCTCCAGCGCGGCCTGCCCGACGAGCCCTTCGCCGATGGCGAACCGGTTGGCCACGTGCTTCCTGGCGCGATACGCGTAGCTGGCAATGAGCCGCAGCGTCGGCGTGCCGGCCTCGTTGTCCATGATGAAGAAGGCGCCGTGGTGCGCTGACACCAGCGGCGTCAGCTCGCTCATGATGAGGCGCGACACCGACTCCAGGTCCTTCTGGCCCTGCATCATCCGGCTGAACTTCGCGAGGTTCGTCTTGAGCCAGTCCTGCTCCTGATTGCGCTCCGTCGTTTCCTTGAGGTTCGCGATCATCTGGTTGAGGTTCGACTTCAACTCGTCCAGCTCACCCTGCGCTTCCACGGTGATTTGCCGAGTGAGGTCGCCCTTCGTCACCGCGGTGGCGACGTCGGCGATGTTGCGCACCTGTGCCGTCAGCGAGTTGGCCATCGCGTTTACGGCGTCCGTGAGATTCTTCCACGTTCCCGCAACGCCTGGCACTTCTGCCTGGCCACCCAGCTTGCCTTCGGTGCCTACTTCTTTCGCCACTCGAGTGACTTCGTCAGCGAAGACTCGCAGCTTTTCCACCATCGTGTTGACGGTGTTCTTCAGCTCGAGAATTTCGCCGCGGGCTTCGACGGTGATCTTCTGCGACAGGTCACCATTCGCCACCGCCGTGGTGACGAGTGCAATGTTTCGCACCTGCGACGTCAGGTTCGACGCCATGAAATTCACGTTGTCCGTAAGGTCTCGCCACACACCACCGGCGCCCGGGACGCGTGCCTGACCACCCAGAATTCCTTCCGAGCCCACCTCGCGCGCCACGCGCGTTACTTCGCTGGCGAATGCGTTGAGTTGCTCCACCATCGTGTTGACGGTGTTCTTCAGCTCGAGAATTTCACCGCGCGCGTCGACGGTGATCTTGCGACTGAGGTCGCCGAGTGCCACGGCCGTCGTCACGTCGGCAATGTTTCGCACCTGCGACGTGAGGTTCGACGCCATGTAATTCACGCTGTCGGTCAGGTCCTTCCACGTGCCAGCCACGCCGGGCACGTTCGCCTGTCCTCCCAGTCGTCCCTCGGTACCCACCTCTCGGGCCACTCGAGTCACTTCGTCGGCGAAACTGCGAAGCTGGTCCACCATCGTATTGATGATGGATTTCACCTCGAGGATTTCGCCCTTCGCTTCGGCGGTGATTTTCTTGGAGAGATCTCCTTTCGCCACGGCGGTGGTGACGTCGGCAATGTTTCGCACCTGATTGGTCAGGTTGCTGGCCATGCCGTTCACCGAGTCGGTGAGATCCTTCCACGTTCCTGCGACGCCGGGCACACTGGCCTGGCCTCCCAGCACGCCTTCGGTTCCCACCTCGCGCGCCACGCGCGTGACTTCGGACGCGAATCCGTTGAGCTGGTCCACCATCGTATTGATGGTGTTCTTGAGCTCGAGCACTTCGCCCTTGGCCTCGGCAGTGATCTTACGGCTCAGGTCGCCCTTCGCGACGGCGGTTGTCACGTCGGCAATGTTTCGCACCTGCGACGTGAGGTTCGACGCCATCGAATTCACGGAGTCGGTGAGATCTCGCCAGGTTCCGCTCACGCCTTCCACGTTGGCTTGTCCGCCAAGGCGCCCGTCTGTTCCTACTTCTCGGGCGACGCGGGTAACTTCGGCGGCGAACGCATTGAGCTGGTCCACCATCGTATTGATGATGGTCTTGAGCTCGAGGATTTCGCCTTTGGCTTCTGCCGTGATTTTCTTGGACAGATCGCCGCGCGCGACGGCCGTGGTGACGTCGGCAATGTTTCGCACCTGACTCGTCAGGTTGCCGGCCATGAAGTTCACCGAGTCGGTGAGGTCCTTCCAGGTGCCGGCCACGCCGGGCACGTTGGCTTGACCACCCAGTCGCCCTTCGGAGCCTACTTCTCGAGCCACTCGCGTTACTTCGGCAGCGAATGAGTTGAGCTGGTCCACCATGGTGTTCACGGTGTTCTTGAGCTCGAGCACCTCGCCCTTGGCTTCGACCGTGATCTTCTGCGACAGATCGCCGTTGGCCACGGCCGTCGTCACGAGTGCGATGTTTCGCACCTGACTCGTGAGGTTGCCGGCCATGAAATTCACGCTGTCGGTCAGGTCCTTCCAGGTGCCGGCCACGCCGGGCACATTCGCCTGTCCACCCAGGATTCCTTCCGTTCCCACCTCTCGAGCCACTCGAGTTACTTCGGCCGCGAATCCGTTGAGCTGGTCCACCATGGTATTCACGGTGTCCTTCAGCTCGAGAATTTCGCCTTTGGCTTCTGCGGTGATCTTGCGCGACAAGTCGCCCTTGGCCACCGCGGTGGTGACGTCGGCAATGTTTCGCACCTGTGACGTCAGGTTCGACGCCATGAAATTCACCGAGTCGGTGAGATCCTTCCACGTTCCTGCGACGCCGGGCACGTTGGCCTGGCCGCCCAGGATTCCCTCGGTACCTACTTCGCGCGCCACGCGGGTGACTTCGGCCGCGAACGACGAGAGCTGGTCCACCATCGTGTTGATCGTGTTCTTCAGCTCGAGAATTTCGCCCTTGGCTTCTGCCGTGATCTTTCGGCCCAGGTCGCCCTTGGCCACGGCCGTCGTCACGTCGGCAATGTTTCGCACCTGGTTGGTCAGGTTGCTGGCCATGCCGTTTACCGAGTCCGTCAGGTCCTTCCACGTTCCCGCTACGCCAGGCACGTTCGCTTGACCGCCCAGCACACCTTCCGTTCCTACTTCGCGAGCAACGCGCGTTACTTCGTCCGCAAATGAAGAGAGCTGATCAACCATCGTGTTGATGG
>JBDTMO010000110.1:0-11314 GCA_039934235.1 bacterium
TCGGCAAGACGTTCGGCAACCTGATGATCGATTTACGCGCGACGAACGTGAAGCTGGTCGATCGGAGTGAGCGGATCGTCAGCGAAGTGAGCGACGTATCGCGCGAACAGGCGCGCGCATTGCTCGAGCGCGCAGGCGGATCCGTCAAGCTCGCCGTCGTCATGCACGCACTCGGCGTCGAGAAGGACGAGGCACAACGGCGTCTCGACGCGGGCGCGGGAGTCGTCCGTCGCGTCATTGGCGGCGCGCCGCCCCCGGTCCAATGAGCGACACTCCCGCCAGTGCGCCGTCGGCACGTGCGGGCGGCACGTACGTCGGATTGATGTCTGGCACGTCGCTCGATGGCATCTCCGCGGCAGTCGCTCGCTTTACGCCGACGGGCAGCGATGCCTTCGACGTCGAGCTGCTCGGGTTTTACGTGCACGAGTATTCGTCCGCCCAGCGCGATCGCCTGCTCGCCGCAATGCGCGACGGTTCTGCGCGTGAATACTGCCGTCTCGCCGTGGACTTTGGCGGATGGCTCGCCGACGCCGCGATCGCCGTGCTTGCAGAGTCAGGCGTGGCGCGCGCTGCCGTTCGCGCGATTGGCTCGCACGGTCAGACGATTTGGCACGAGCCAGGGCATTCGACATGGCAGCTCGACGCGCCGGCAGTGATTGCAGAGCGCACAGGATTGTCCGTGGTAAGCGATTTTCGCGTGCGCGACGTCGCCGCAGGCGGGCAGGGTGCACCACTCGTCCCAATCGCCGACGCGCTGTTGTTTGGTGGCGGCCGTTGGCGCGCGCTACAAAATATCGGCGGCATTGGCAACGTGACGGTCGTACCGCCCGATGGAACATTAGCGAGTGTGCGCGCCTTCGACACTGGCCCGGGCGTCGGCGTGCTGGACGCGGTCGTACGTGTGCTCGAACCCACATTGCGCTATGATCGTGATGGTATCATCGCCGCTAAGGGGCGCGTGATGCAATCGGTGATTCAGCAGCTTCTTTCCGAGCCGTATTTCCTGGCGGAACCACCTAAGAGTACCGGGCGCGAGCTGTTCGACGCGTCTTACGTCCAGCGCGTCATCGCGCTCTGTCGCGCCGCCGGTGATGTCACCGATGCCGATATCGTCGCTACGACGACGGCGCTGACGGCGGAATCAATCGCCGATGCATACCGCCGGTTCATTCCCGAGCCAATCGACGAAGTGCTCGTCTCGGGAGGCGGCGCAAAGAACCCGACGTTACTCGCGATGCTCACGCAAGCGGTGGCGCCGCTCAATGTGCTCACCTTTGACGAACGCTACTTCGATGGAGAGGCCAAGGAGGCGGTTGCGTTCGCGCTGTTGGCGCACCTGCATCTCGAAGGAATTCCGGGCAACGTACCAACGGCCACGGGCGCGCGCGGACGTCGCGTGCTCGGCATGCTGACTCCCTCCTGACACCATGACCCTCGAAGAACGCTGGCACCCGTTGCGGCGCGAATGGGTGGTCATATCCTCCAATCGCAGCAATCGTCCGTGGCTCGGCGAGCTGGTCGGCGAGACGTCACGCGCGTTGCCATCGCATGTGGCGGACTGCTATCTGTGTCCCCGCAACACACGCGTCGCGGGACACACGAATCCCGATTACGACTCCGTCTTCGTGTTCGACAACGACCATCCGTGCGTGAGCGACAGTGCGCCCGAGGTCGAGCCACCGCTGGCGGCCATCTACAAGAATCGTCGAGCGGATGGCGTGGCACGCGTAGTCTGTTATACGCCGCGACACGATCGCACGCTCGCGGAGCTTCCGCGGGACGATATCGTAAAACTCCTGGAGACACTTCAGGCGCAGTATCGCGAGCTCGAAGCGCGGCCCGAGGTGCGGCACGTCCTCATGTTCGAGAACAAGGGCGAGGTGGTTGGCGTCAGCAATCCGCATCCGCATTGCCAGATCTACGCGACGAACTTCGTCTTTCGCACCATTGAAATCGAAGCGCAAGCCGCCGCGGAGCATTTTGCCGAGCATGGGCGCGCACTCTTTCGCGACATCATCGATGCAGAGGAGTCCGACGGCAGGCGCGTACTCGTGCAGCGCGACTCCGCGCTGTCGTTCGTTCCGTACTTCGCGCGGTATCCGTACGAGACGTACATCGCGCCACGCGCGACGCACGCCAGTATTGCGGATCTCTCGCACGCCGAGCTCGTGGAGTTTGCGGACGTCCTCAGCGCGACACTCATACGGCTCGACAACTTGTGGCGCATGTCATTTCCGTACGTGATGGTGTTGCATCAGGCGCCGACCGACGGCGAGCCTCATCCGGGATTCCATTTTCATATTCAGATTCATCCGCCGCTCCGAAAGCCGGGGCTATTGAAGTATCTCGCGGGCCCCGAGATTGGCGGTGGCAACTTCCTGAACGACACGGCGCCGGAAGAAAAGGCCGCGGAGCTGCGCGCGGTGAGTGAAAATCACTATCTCGGCACAAGGTGACGTGACCAGGGTGCAGATCCTTCGACTCGCTGCGCTCGCTCAGGATGACACCGCATGGCATCTTGCCTCGGCGTCCCCGCTTACTGTGCTTTTCGCTCTGCGCCCTCTGCCCCTCCGCGTCCTCTGCGGTTCATCTGAACACAGTCTGTTTTAAGACAATGCTCGACGCCCACCATCTCCTTCCTGCCATCATCGCGCTCCACGATCGCATCCGCGATTCAGTCGTGGCTGCGTGCGAACGTCAGAGCCACGACGCGATGTCCGCCGTCGCGCACGACGACGCGGGCGACACGATCTACGCGGTCGACAGGGTGAGCGAAGAGACACTCATCGACGGACTTGCCGAAATCGCGCGCGAGGAACCGCTCGTGCTCGTCGCCGAAGGACTGCCGCCAGAAGGCATGGTGCTGCCCATTGGTGCGAAGGAGGCGGACTGCAAATGGCGGCTGCTCGTCGATCCCATTGATGGCACGCGCGGCCTGATGTACCAGAAGCGACCCGCGTGGATTCTCACTGGTGTCGCGCCAAATCGCGGCACCGGCACTCGTCTCCGCGATATCGTGCTTGCCGTGCAGACGGAGATTCCACTCGTCAAGCAGCATCTGTGCGACCAGATATGGGCCGAGCGTGGCAAGGGCTGCGCGGCCCAGCGCATCAATCGCCTTACGGGCGAGACGTCGCCGCTCGTGCTCCATCCTTCGCGCGCCGACTCGATCGCGCATGGCTTTGCGTCGATCAGCCGGTTCTTTCCGGGCGCCCGCGACATCCTTGCTGCCATCGACGACGAGATCGCGATTGAGGTGAGTGAACCCGCGACAGCGGGCAAGGCGCTCTGCTTTGAGGACCAGTACATCTCGACGGGCGGACAGCTGTACGAACTGATGGCGGGGCACGACCGCTTCATCGCCGACGTTCGACCACTGCTCGCCGACATTCTAACCAAGCGTGGATTGCCGCGGCCGCTCTGTTGTCATCCGTACGATCTGTGCACGGTGCTCGTCGCAGAAGAGCTGGGTCTTTTCATCAGCGATGCAGAAGGAGCGGCGATCGACACGCCACTCGATCTCGAGACGGACGTTGCGTGGGTTGGTTACGCGAGCGAGCGTTTACGACATCGCGTGGAGCCTGCGCTGCGCGCCGCGCTGGTGCGACACGGCCTGCTCCGAGCATGAGCATGGATCCGCTCGAGCGACTTGCGTCGCTGCGCCGCGAGCACAATCCCGCGCTCCGCAACTTCTTCGTACCTGGCGAGCCGGTGTACGTCGCGAGCGCGCCCGGAAGGCTCGACGTCATGGGGGGCATAGCCGACTACAGTGGCTCGCTCGTGTTACAGCTCCCCCTGGACCGCCAGACGACTGCGATGCTTCAGCTCCAACAGGAGCCGAATCTCGACGTAGTCTCGCTTCGCGACGGCGAGCCGTTTTACGCGAGCATCGGTCTCGACGCGTTCCTTCACTCACCCGAATGCGCGCCAGAAAAGCTCGCGGCATTTTTTGTGACAGACCCCAGTAGCCATTGGGCGTCGTACGTGTTCGGCGTGGCGCACGCGTGTCTTGTACGCAACGCATCGCGGATGCGCGAGGCGACGGGCGGATTCCGCATGCTCATCCAGTCCGACGTCCCCGAGGGAAAGGGCGTGAGTTCTTCCGCCGCACTCGAGGTGTCTTCGCTGGCGGCCATTGCCGCGGCGTATGGCGGTGACTTGAGCGCTGAGGAAATTGCCAGGGCGGCGCAGTGGGCAGAGAACCACGTGGCGTTGGCGCCGTGCGGAATCATGGACCAGATGACGAGCGCGTGCGGTCTGCGCGATCACCTGCTGCGCTTGCGCTGCCAGCCTGCCAAAATTGAAGGCCAGGTCGCAATTCCCGAAGGCTACCGCTTTTACGGAATCGACTCGGGCATTCGTCATACGGTGAGCGGCGGCGATTACGTCACCGTGCGCACCGCATCATTCATGGGCTATCGAATGATCGCGGAGATGAGCGGTCTCGCCGTCGAACGGGCAGGATCACGTGTGGCGGTGCAGGACGATCGGTGGCGAGGGTATCTCGCGGAAATTCCTCCGCACCTATTCGCACGGCAATTCGAGCACGCGTTGCCCGAACACATGCTCGGTGCCGACTTCCTGGCGCAGTATCACGGCATCACGGATCGGGTGACCACGGTGAATCCCGAGCGGTCATACCCGGTGCGTGTCGCAACTGCGCATCCGATCCACGAGAACGCTCGCGTTGGCGTCTTTGCAGAGTTGCTGAATTCGCTTGCAGGTGATTCCACGATCGCTGCGGAACTCGGGCGGCTCATGCGCGCCTCGCACGAGAGCTATAGCGCGTGCGGCCTGGGGAGCGACGGCACCGATCGTTTGGTCAGCATGGTTGCCGAGGCGGGTGAAAAACAGGGGCTCTACGGCGCGAAGATCACTGGCGGCGGCAGTGGGGGCACTGTCGCAATTCTTGGCACGATCGCGGCCGAGAGCGCCGTCCGCGAGATAGCAGACCGCTATGAGACCGAGACAGGCATGCGCGGCGAGGTGTTTGCTGGCTCCGGCGCGGGAATGGCCCAGCGCGGCGTGCTCGTGGGGAGCACCGACTGGTGAAGTAAGCGAGTAGAACAGCACCCACGATGCGATCGCGACTATACTGAACTGCAATAATGCGCAGGCCGCTTGTTCTCCCGTGATCTACTCGTCCTCGTAGCGCCGTCGTCTCACTACACGTGGACAAACCTGTGCACGAGCGCCTCGCCCTTCAGCTGAACGACCACTTTGGGTCCACCGATGGCGTCCCCGCCGGCGTGCGCTCGTTCGTGGAGTCCGTCGAGCAGACGTATCAGGCGTTCGCTGCGGAGCAGGGGCGGCTGGAGCGCTTGTGCCAGCGAATGTCCGACGATCTGGCCGAACGATTCGGTCAGCCCGCCGACACGCTGACGTTGAGTCAGCTCGCCAAGGAAGACCTCAAGCAAGCCGTCTCCTTGC
Source organism: bacterium (assembly GCA_039934235.1). Lineage (GTDB taxonomy): Bacteria > Gemmatimonadota > Gemmatimonadetes > Gemmatimonadales > Gemmatimonadaceae > AG11. The sequence continues at coordinate 5,431 of JBDTMO010000110.1, forward strand.
TTGCCGCGACCCTCGAGTCGACGGCTGACGGAATTCTCGTCGTCGACCGGAACGGCGCGATGGTCCGCATGAATCGAAAGTTCGCGGAGCTCTGGCGGATTCCTGACGACGCCTCGTACACCGGGCTCGACGCGCTCGCCGTCGAGTTCGTGCTCGATCAGCTGAGCGATCCCAGGCAATTCACCAGCAAGGTTCGCGAGCTCTACGAAAAGCCGGACGCCGAGAGCTTCGACGTTTTGATGTTCAAGGACGGGCGCATTTTCGAGCGGTATTCGCTGCCGCAGCGCATTGGCGGTGAAACCGTCGGCCGCGTGTGGAGCTTCCGCGACGTCACCACGCGGCGGCAGCTCGAGGAGCAACTGCGACAATCGCAGAAGATGGAGGCGATCGGGCAGCTCGCCGGCGGTGTCGCGCACGATTTCAATAACCTGCTGACGGTCATTCGTGGCCACGCGGAATTTCTGCTCGAGACGCTCGAGCACGAGAGGCCCGAGCGCGCGGATGTGGATGCAATCGCTGGCGCCGCAAATCGTGCCGCGGCGCTCACGCGTCACTTGCTGGCATTCAGTCGCAAGCAGATGCTCCAACCCATTCCGCTCAATCTCACTGCCGTGATCACGTCGTTGACGCCAATGCTCAGGCGCATCATCGGCGAGGACATCAGCATCACGATATCGTGCGAGCCCGTTGGCGTCGTCATTGCCGATCCGGGCCAGATGGAGCAAGTGCTGCTCAACCTGGTGGTCAACGCGCGAGACGCGATGCCGACGGGTGGCAGTATCGAGATCGTCACGAAGAACGCGGACCTCGATCCCAGTTTCAGCCACGTGGATCGGTCGGAGTCGTTCGGCGGATCCTATGTCCTGCTCTCGGTAGCTGACACCGGTCCAGGCATCGCGCCTGATCATCGCGAGCGAATCTTCGAACCCTTCTTCACCACCAAGGGACTGGGTCAAGGCACTGGCCTCGGCCTCTCGACGGTGTTCGGGATCGTGAAGCAGTCGGGCGGGCAGATTGCGCTGGACACCGAAGTAGGGCAGGGAACGACGTTCAGGATATATCTCCCTCGTGTGGGCGACGACGCCGTCGTTGAGCCGAGGGCGCTGCTCGCGACCGATCAATTGAGCGGTGCCGAGACGATCTTGCTCGCTGAGGACGAGGATGCGGTACGGGCGCTCGTGCGTCGCGTGCTCGAGCAGCAGGGTTACACGGTGATCGGCGCGCGTGACGGAGCGGAGGCGCTGCGGCTCGCGGCGGCACACGAAGGATGGATCCATCTGCTGCTGAGCGATGTGATCATGCCGGGCATGGGCGGCCTGGAACTGAGTGATCAGATTCGGCGATTGCGTCCCGGTATTCGCGTGCTGTACATGTCAGGGTATACAGATAGCGAGATCGATCGACGCGGTGTGCTGGGGGAGCACGCGGCCTTGCTCGAGAAGCCGTTTACCGGACATACGCTCGCCGCCGCGGTGCGAGAGGCGTTGTCGTCCTGAGCGCGCGCTGCGAAGCGTAATTGGAGGGCACGAAAGCCCTGTATAGCAGTATTGCCATACAGTGCCTTCAGGGCACCTCGACGCATCGCAACGAAGCCCAATGCGCAGGCTTGCACTCGAATGATGACGCAATCGCCGAGCGAGCGCGGTATCGTCCGACATGCCATCACCGAAGCGAGACGACCCCATCCCGGCGCTCAAGCGCCAACTCGCCAACGCGATTGTCGCCGCCTGCGACGGTTGGACCCAGTGGAACGCCGCCGTCCTTCTCGGCATCGATCAACCGCGAATATCAGACCTTCGCAATGGTCGGCTCGAACGCTTCTCGCTGGATCAACTCGTACGCCTGCTCGTTCGCGCCGACGCGTCCGTCGAACTCCGCCTCACATCGACGAAAAGGAGCAGGATATTCAAATCAATCAACGCAGGATAGACCCGCCATCCGCACCAAGGAACGCCGCGATGCGCTGGGCGGGAACAGCATAGACGATTCGTCCGCCGCTCTCTCGCGCGCCACCATAGATCACACCGATCACGATACCCTGCGGATCGAACACCGGACTGCCGCTCGCGCCGTGTCCTGACCACGAATCCATTTGCAGGACGTTGTCGAGACGCTTGCTCACGGTACCCGGCGTCATCGTCGTGCGAGCCGTGATGTCGCTCAAGCCGGTGCCTTCCATCGGTGTGTCGATCGCAAGCGGATACCCGATTGACGCCACCTGCGCGCCAACACGCGCCAACGCTCCATCTCGGCTTACGCCGGCAACGATCGGAATGGTGCCCGGCCGATCGAGCTGAATGAGCGCGAGGTCGTCATCAGCACTCACGCGAACAATGTGCGCCGGCACCCAGCCTTTCGTGTTGGCCAGGATGACTGCGATGCGCCGAGCTGGCTGGCCAGCCTCCGTGTGCACGACGTGCTTGTTGGTCACCAGCATGCCCGACGCCGTAACGCCGAACGCCGTGCCGGCGGTATTCGTGCCATCGAGATCGCTCACGACCATCGCGACCGCGGCGTCGTTGAGCCGAGTGACGGTCGAGAAATCTGCGCCCTTTTGCGAGAACATCTCGACGGTGCCCTTCGACGCCGTACCCTGCGCGATCTTCGCGCGCGCGCTGGCCAGCTCCTTCTGCTGTGCCGACAACTGCGCTTTCAGGGCAGACGCATACGCCGTGTCACCAGGTCGCGCAGCAGCGTTCTTCTGCTGGTCCGCCATGAACGTCGTTTCCTGACGCGCGATGACGGCCAGCAGGTCGCGCTCGTGCGCAGACGTCTGACGCTGCCAGAAATAGAATCCCACAGCGCCCGCCGCGACCAGCACACCAACCGCGATGGCGAAACTCTGGCGGATCGACTTGGTCTGTTCCTTGACCGCGACTGCAACACGCGCCGAGGTGTCCATGCGCGGCTGGGCCGCCTTCTGAAACGATGTCGGGGGTGTGGTGGCGCCAACGCCCCGCACTTCGACTCGTGGGCCGCTCGCGCCGAAGCTCACGATGTCGCCGTCATGCAAACGATGCGCATCGGTAATGCGCTCACCGTTGACGAGCGTGCCGTTGGTACTGCCCATATCCGTAATCGTCCAGACGCCATTGGCCTGGCGAAATTCCGCGTGACGCGTCGAGACGTCGAGCTCGATCTGCGGATCGAAGCGGAAGTCACTCGCAGCATGCCGCCCCACGGAGACGATCGGCTCGTCGAACTTCTCCCGTGTCCCGGCGCGCGATCCGCTCAGCACGCGCAAGTCGAGCGTCATGGCTTGGGCTTAGGCGTTACCGGAGCGGACGTCTCGCCAACCTTCGGCGCAAGCTTTTCCGCAGCGCGATACGTCCACCACGTCGCCAGCGCCAGGAACACGATCACGAGCGCGAGCGCGATCAACGAGCCGCGCAAACGACGCGTTGGCGATACCTGTGGCCTCGTGTCGAGGCCGGAGAACGGCAACTCCAATGACGGCAGCTTGAGTGTGCTGCGCCGCGTGTCGGCGGGCAGCTCCCGGGTCGGCACGTCACTCGGGTCCACCGCGCGGATCGGAGCAGCCGGCGTCTGGCCGGAATCGCCATCCAGCGGAAACACGCTATGCCCGACATTGTCACCACTCTCCGGCGCGATGAGCCCATCGCCCTCGAAGCGCGCCGCAATGACGGTGATGTTGTCGGGCCCGCCGTTTTCATTCGCGCGCTCGATCAGGCGCTTGCACACGGCGATGAGGTCGGGCTCTTCGGTGACCACGCGCGCGATCTCGTCGATGCGCACCTGGCCACTCAAACCATCGCTGCAAATGATGAGCGTATCGTTGCTCCGCAGCTGCTGATGCGTAAGGTCGATCCGGATCTGCGCCTCGGGACCGAGCGCCTGAAGGATGATGTTGCGGCGTTCGCTCTGTTCGGCTTCTTCCTCGGTGATCTCGCCCGCCTCGATCAGCTTCTGCATGAGCGACTGGTCCTTCGTGATCTGCATCGCCACACCGCCGCGCACGAGATACGCTCGGCTATCGCCCACCTGCGCGAGAAACAGTGTGTCGGCGAGGACGGCGGCAATCGTCGCGGTGGTACCCATGCCGCGGTATTCGGGATGCTCGAGCGCGAAATTATGAATCTGCGAGTTGGCGGTGGCCGTCGCTCGCTTGAGCCCCGTGGCGTAGGTCTCCTTGTCAGGCGCGTCCGCTGCGGTGAGTGCGTCGCTGAGCTCCTGGAGCACGACCTCGATGGCCATCGCGCTCGCGATCTCGCCGGCCGCGGCGCCGCCCATTCCGTCGGCGACCATGAAGAGTGTGCCGCGATCGCCAACCTCGTGCGTCCGCACTTCGGGCTGCAGCGTGGCGTTGCCGCGCGTGAGATCTGCGACGACGAACGCGTCCTCATTATGCTCGCGTGTTCGTCCCACGTCGGTTCGACCGAAGACATGGACGATCACAGAGCCGTTTCCTGATCCCGCTGGCATCGGTACGGTCACGAGATCACTGGCACGCTTGGAGGCCGTCGTCAAAATCCGCTTTCATATTGCTCGGGAGGTCATTCCTCCTGACGAGCTTCATCAAATTACAACCCTTCTCGGCGCCGGCCACGTAGGTCGTCGCCTTTGCCTTGATAAACGCGAGAGCCGCCTTGTCTCCGGCCAACGTCACCTTGGACTCCATGTCGCCGAGCTTTGCCAGCGCGGCCTTTCCGGTCGGCTCGTCATTGACCGTTGCTTCGATGGCATCGAGGTCTCTCGCATAAGACACAGTAGCGGCGCTTGCCGGCGGAGTCGTCCCCGCAGCAAGGGGAGCGGTGTTCGTCCGGCTCGCGGACGGCTTCACCGGCGCAGTGCTACCAGGGGTTTGTACGGCGCCGCTGGGCGCGGAGGAATTCTGCACCGGCACGGCCGGTGACGTCACCGGCGTTGCTGGTGGAAGCGTCCCACCGCTCTTGTCTGCGGCCTTCGGCACATAGATCAGCGCCGCCGCCGCGAGCACGACCGCGGTGATTCCCACTCCAGCGTACATCGGCGTCCTTGATTTGGCCGGAGCCGTAACAAATCCGGCTTGCGTCGCGGGCACGGGCGCCGGACTGGCCGCGACTGCGGCACTTGCATCGAGGCGTGTCCTGGGCGGCGCAGACAGCACGGCCGTCGCGCCATTCATCGCGCCAATCATCTGCGTTGCACCGGCGGCCGCCTGCTTGGGCATCCGTTGAACCGCCTCCCACAGCGCCGTCCCAAAATCAGTCGCCTTCTGATACCGGTCGTCAGCCTTTCGCTGCAACGCCTTGGCCATCACTTCCTGGACTTCATGCGGCCAGCTTGTATCCGGCTTGGTCAGTGCGAGCGGCCTTGGATCATCCGTTAGACGCATGATCATCGACTCCTGCGCCGTTTCACCCTCGAAGGGAAGCGTGCCGGTGAGCATGTTGTAAGCGACCAGCGCCAGCGAATACACGTCACTGCGCCGATCGAGCTTGTCGCCAGCGAGCTGCTCGGGGCTCATGTACTCCGGCGTGCCCACCACCAATCCCGTCTTGGTGACCTTCTGGTTTTCGGCGCCGGCCGCCTTGGCGATTCCGAAATCCACGACCTTCACGCAATCTGACCCGTCGCGATTCTTCGCGATCATGATGTTGTCGGGCTTGAGATCGCGATGCACGATGCCCATGTCATGCGCGACGGCGAGGCCGTCGGCCGCCTGCTTGGTGATGTCGGCCGCGCGTGCCGGCGAGAGCGCGCCTGATGTCTCCACGAGCGCCGTGAGCGACTCGCCCTCGATGAACTCCATCGCGAGGTAGATCAGGCCATCGGCCGTCTCGCCGAAATCGTAGATCCCGGCAACGTTGGGATGGTTGATGCGGCTGGCGTTCGCCGCCTCGCGATTGAAGCGGCTGATCGCGTCGGCGTTGTTCACCATGCC
>JBDTMO010000111.1:0-11241 GCA_039934235.1 bacterium
GATTTTTCGCGACGCATCCGTTGCATCCCACCCTTCGACAGTTTTCGCGATCAGTTCGGCTACCTCTGGCCGGTACTGATCCACGACGCCGAGCACGAGGCGCTCGGCCGCTTGATCTACGTCTTCGAGAAAGGCTGCGTTCCCTAACGCGCGCTCAGCGATAGCTCCAATCGCCCGCTCCAATGGTTCGGGTGACGGTGCGTCGGGGCCGGCGTATTTCGCGAGCGAACTCTGTGCCGCGCGCAGCAGCGCATCGGACAGTTCTTCAACGGCCGGGTGCGTCAGCAGTTTTTCCTTCATCGCTTCGGCGCGCGCAATCATATCCGGCGAGTTGTGCAGTTTTTCGGTGAAGCCACGCAATGCCTGATCGAACTGCTCGCGCAACGGATGTTGCTCGTCGGCCGCAACCTGGTTCAGCGTGCGCTCGATGCCGACGACGATTTTCTGATAGAGCTTGTCATCGACCGCACCGGGCACCCACCATGGGCTCTCCTCGGCGATTCGCACGCGAATGAGTTCCTTGTTGTCCGCCACGATGCGACTGACCAGGCTCACCAGCTTGTCGAGCATCTCCTGATGCCGGTCGTCAGTCGTCGCCAGGGTCAGCAGATCTCCGAGCAGCGGCGCGATTTGCGCCTTGCTCAGTTGCTCCACGAGCGTTTCGTGGACGGTGTCCTGAAGCTCCGCGCTCGGAATGGATTCCGCCGCCCGCGCCACGCCGCTCGCGATTGCTCGCGCCACCCGAGTCTGATGCTCCGGCTGCGCGAGCCATGTCGCGGCACGTTCGCCAAGTCGCATGCCCGCGAGTTGCCGGCTGATCACATCGTGCGCGAGGAAATTATTGCCGACAAAATTGCCCAGGCTCCGGCCGATTCGATCTTTCCGCTGCGCCACGATCGCGGTGTGCGGAATGGGAATGCCCATTGGATGACGAAACAGCGCGGTCACGGCAAACCAGTCCGCGATGCCGCCCACCATCGCAGCCTCCGCGGTTGCGCGGATGAGACCGATCCAGAAGGGCGCGACGTCGGGCCGAAGGTGAGAAAACGTGGCTGTCGCGACGAATAGCACGGCGAACGCGGCAAGCAGGCCTGTGGCTCGCCGGCGCATGATCGCGTACTGCCGAACCTTTTCGGAATCGTCCTTTACGACGAGCATGGCTGGGAATCAGGGTGGGGAAAGAACACCTCAGCCTACACTACGTGCTCGACGTGGAAGTTGGACGACACACGCGGAAAGTGGGCCTCGACTCTCAGAGCTGAGCGTCACCATTCTCCAGCGAACGCCAGAGGTACCAACTCGCGACCGTCGCGTAGGGCCGCCACGTTTCGCCCACGGCGACGACCTCTTTCGGCGTCGGGCGCTTTTTCCACCCATAGGCGCGCTGGATGGCATTCTGGATGCCGAGGTCGAGCTCAGGCAACACGTCCGGGCGGCCAAGCCGGAACATCAGGAACATCTGCACCGTCCAGCGTCCAATGCCCTTTACCTGCACAAGGTGTTCGATGATGCTGTCGTCGGACAACCGGCCGAGATGCGCCAGCGGCAGCGAACCGTCCACGACGCGGGCAGACAGGTCGCGCAGGTAGCCGATTTTCTGGCGCGAGAGGCCAGCGCCGCGGAGCGACGTGTCGTCGGTCTCGAGGACCAGTTCGGCGCGTGCACGCTTTTTCGGATAGAGCTCGCAGAACCGCCGGTGGATCGTGCCGGCTGCCTTTCCGGAGAGCTGCTGAAAAACAATCGAGCGGACGAGCGCATCGTAGTGTGTGCCCGTGCGGCTCTGTTCGAGGCGGCACGGGCCTACCCGGGCGATGACCTTCGCGAGAACGGGATCGGCGCGCTTCAGGTGATTGATGGCAGAACGATACGAGACGCTCATGATCCAAACTGGAGGACGAAGACCTTCGGGCAATACTGATCGGCGGAAAGATACGCCGAGGCCAGCCTCGCGCGACGCACGCCCATGCAATCGGCCCGCTCCCACCAGTATTTTACGGTCGACGCCGTTTCGTACCATTCCGGAGAGACCATGCAGCCGCAATTCAGGGAGTTGGGCGAGTCCATCGAGACCCAATGACACGACTCATCAACTACTTCCTCAAGGGGATCGTGTTTCTCGCGCCCCTGGCGTTCACGATCTACATCTGCGTTCGGATCTTCACCACGATCGACGGATGGCTCGGGATCGGGATCCCCGGTGTGGGCTTCGCCATCACCGTGGTGCTCATCACCATCTTCGGCTTCCTGGCGCAGAGCTTTCTAACGCGCGGCGTCCTGAACGTCGTAGAAAACCTGTTGAACCGGTTGCCCTTCGTGCGCCTGCTGTATTCCTCGACGAAGGATCTGCTCAACGCGTTCGTCGGTGAGAAGCGCCGGTTCGACAAGCCGGTGTTGGTCGCGCCTTTTCCCGGTGGTGTGGGGCGCGTGTTCGGCTTTGTGACGCAGGAATCGCTGACAGGACTCGGATTGACGAACCACGTGACCGTGTATCTGCCGCACTCCTATGCCGTATCGGGAGTCCTGTGGATTTTCCCCACGAGTGCCGTCACGCCCGTCGACGCCGATAGCGCAGAGGTCATGGCGTTCATTGTGTCGGGAGGGGTCACCGCGCCGCCGGGTATGACCGTATCGCGCCACAGCAATCCCGCCGCTACGGTTGTGGCGCCCCAGCTGTAATCGCGTCGGCAACCCGCTCCCGTTGGTGTTCGATCTTGCTGAACAGCAACACAAGCACGTTGTCGTTCTGAATCAGCGTGGTCTCGTTCTTCATGCTGACCGGACGCGACTGCGGGATGAACTTCGAGGTGTCGAGCGACGCGGCGGCCGCGTGGCGCGAGACCGTGTCTGGATACAGGTACACCGCGACGCCAGAGATGCCGACGGTAAACAGCAATGGCTTTACGTTGAACTCGGGCAGGTCGCCGATCTTGTCCGCGCCACTCTGTGGAGCGAGGCCCGACTGGTCGAGACGAATGCGCACCGTGCACTCGCTCCAGTGCCCGGTTCTCTGGCAGAGTGGCTTTGTGCCGGGCGCGTTGGACGCAGTGGCCGCCTGCTGGCTCGCAGCCGCCGTGTCACTGGCAGTTTTTCCCCGTCCGCATGCAGCAAGGCCGGCCACAGCGACCAGTCCGACGACCGCTGGGCGCATCACGACCAATGCATCCGATCGCGCAGCGCGGTCACATGCGCGACGTGATGCTTGCCGTGCCACGAATACACGTTGAGCAAACTATCCACCGTCATCGCCCCATTGTCGGGATGCGTGAGAGGACGTTCGAACGCGTCGTCCGCCGTGTTGCGCAACAGCGTCACCAGTCGTTCATGCATTGTATCGAGCAACGTGAGCGAAATATCGACCGGCAGCGTCCGCGCGTCTTCGAGCTCCGCCCACTTTGCCTCGTCGTACGGCTTGATGGTTGGGTTCTGCTCAGTGAATGCCAGGCGAAAGCGGGCGTAGGCGTTCATGTGGCTGTCGGCCACATGGTGAACGAGCTGACGCACCGTCCACCCGCCGAGCCTGTACGGCGTGTCCAGTTGCGCATCCGTCAGGCCACTCACGGCTTGGCGGAGCTCGGCTGGCGCCGAGGCAATCGCGTCAATGGCCATTTGGCGTTCGTCGGCGGACATGTGCGTCTTGCGTTCCAGCTTGCCGATTGGAAAACGGAGATCAGGCTCGGTGGGAGAGGCGGTGGACATGATGAAAAGCTCGGTTCGGGGACGCAGTGGGCTGCATGCCGGAAGCTAGTTTCCGCTGACGGATGCGGTAGCATGGCCGCAATATTTGTCAGGTCTTCCCGCCTCAGGGGGCAGGAGAATACGTTACAGTCGTGCACACGCGGATGATTGCGATATGACCGAAAAAAAGCGTCGCCCCGCGAAGAAGCGCGGCGGGCCAGTACACAAGTCGCCGTACTTTCTGCAGCCGGGAAAGCAGGGTGCCGTCACCGTGTTGCGGCGTCCCGCCGGCAATCGCATCGACGCGAAGCTCTGCGGTACGATGGCGAGCCGTGCGATGGCGCTGGCGCTCGTGAAGCAGCTCGAGAAGGCGGAGTCTGTTGTGAAAGACCTCTTTCTCGAAGCCACTGACGACGGGATCGAAGCACTCGAGGCGGTGTTGGAGGCGTGCCGCCAGTCGGTGATTCGTCGCGGCGAAATGGCCGAGGGCGCGCACCACGCGCCGGGCACTGGCGGCGGGCAGGCCGCGCGAAAGCGCGGACGCGGTCGCAGGCGAGGACAGCCTCCTCGGCCACGTGGTGCACCGCCTGCGCCGCCGGGCGACGCCGAAGACACGAGCGCGGCCTGACGCACACACCGCTCTCCCGCGCGTACGTCGCGCGGGATGGCGCGCCGATCGTGGGCGCGGTGGACAATGCGATCTTTACGCGCCGGTACTTTGGCCACTGCATGCGCTGCGGCTTTTGCGCCGACGCATGTTGTCAGCACGGTGTCGACGTCTCGGTCGTCGAGCGCGACCGGATCCTCGCGCGTGCGAACGAGATCGAGTCGCGTGTCGCGATCCCTGCGTCAGCGTGGTTTGAGTCTGCGATCACGGTGGACGCCGACTTCCCCGGCGGCGCGGCCACGCGCACCACGGTGGTGAACGGCCGGTGCGTGTTCCTCCGTCGCGACGCGCGCGGGTGCACGCTGCACGCGTTGTCGCTGGAGACGAACGACGACTATCACTTGCTGAAGCCGATGGTCAGCGCGCTCTTTCCCGTGACGTTCGGAGACCAAACGCTTCTCTGCTCGGAGGAGCTGGCGGAAGGCTCGCTCGTGTGCGCTGGCGAAGGGCCGACTGCCTACGCGATGGCGCGCGCAGAGCTGAGCTACTACTTCGGCGACGAGTTGGTGTCGGAGCTGGATTCCATTGCGGAGCGTGAGAGGAACAGCATGGGGCTCGAGGCCTGAGCGCCAAGCCCCATCCTATTTCATTCTCACCTCTCCCCACCATTGGATCGCACGAACTCCTCACGAATCGCGGTGAGGAAGGATTCGGGCCCGGCGCCATCCGGCAGCACGCGAAGAATGCGCAACGCAACCTCGTGACTGACGTCGACACCGGCCGGGAAAGCGTGTGGGTCGATCCCCACACGCTCCATCTCCAGCCACAGTTCACCGAAGCTTCGTTCGTCACTCATGCGCGCCGGTGAAGCCACTCCTCACGGTTTGGGTAAGGCTGGTGCCGAGCCCCAAACATTGTTCGTGCGATCAACGTCGACGAGTCGCTTGTCCGGATCGAGCTCGATGCGAGACAACGTCTTGCCCGTAAGCGTATAGCGCCGCACGTAATGTGTCGTGTTCGTGCTCCACACCTCGGCAGGATAGTCATAGTTCTCGACCGACCCATCGCTGTATGTGAAGCGCGCGCGAATCGGCAGCACGCCACGGGCGCGGTTGCCGTACACCACCGTCACGACATTCGACCCATTCGGCGCTTGCGTCGTCACGACGGTGTCGATCGCCTGATCGAAGTGCGGATTCTCCTTGAACCATTCGCGCCAGAACCAGTCGAGACGCTTACCGCCGACGTCCTCCATGGTGCGGTAGAAATCCGTCGGCGTGGGATGCTTGAACGCCCACCGCTCGATGTATGTGCGGAACGCATCGTCGAATGCCGCGGGGCCCATGATCTCCTGGCGGAGCAACTGCAATCCGACACTTGGCTTTACATACGCAGCCAGGCCGAGCAGGCCGGGATTGATCCGGTCGGGCATGACGTCGATGGGTACATCGAGGTTACGGCGCATCGCGCCTTCAACGCCTTGACGCTCTTCCATTCCACGCTGCATCTGGTCGCCCTTTTCGGGATACCGGCGACCTTCGCTGAAGGTATTGATGAAGGTGTTGAAGCCCTCATCCTGCCACATGTAGACGCGTTCGTTAGACCCAACGAGCATCGGGAACCAGTTATGCCCGATCTCATGCGTGACCACGTTGTAGAGATCGAACTTGTCGTTGCTCTTCGCTTCCATCACGAGCATGGGATACTCCATGCCGCTGATTGGGCCCTCGACGGCGCTCATCTGCGGCCACGGATACTTGTACCAGCGCGTGGAATACTCGTCGAGCGACATCCGCGTCTGATCCGCCGCATCCTTCCACGGATCAATGGCACTCGGCCGATAGTACGCCTGCGCGAGAATGCCGTTCCACCCGCTTGCGTCCCAGAGATACTCGGGCGAGGCAGCCCATGCAACGTCGCGCACCTTCTTAGCCGAGAACTTCCACGTGAGCATCCCGGCTGTACCCTTGGGCCGCGCGGTGCCGGACTTGATTTCGTCCAGCGTGACGATGTTTACAGGTGTCGCCGACTTGATCGCCTGCGCGAGACGTGAAATCTGCGTCGTCGTAAGAACGTCGCGCGGATTCGTCAACGAACCGGTGCTCGCAACGATGTAGCCTGCAGGCACCGTGATCTCGACAGTGAAGTCACCATACTCGAGATAGAACTCGCCCTGGCCCAGGTACGGCTCGGTGTTCCAGCCGCGAATGTCGTCGTACACGTTGACGCGCGGATACCACTGCGCGAGCTCGTACAGCGACCCCTCGCGTCCCATGCGGTCGGCGCCGTGCTCCGGCACCAGGAAATGCCACGCCATATCGAACGTCACCGACTTGCCGGGTGCGAGCGGTTCGGCGAGATCAACTTTCATCGTCGTCTCGTTCGGACGGCTCTTTACAGCAACGCGCTTTGTACCGAGGAGCTGGTCGAAACGATCGAACACATCGCCACCTTCAAATCCGCGTGCGCCGAAGCGCGACTCCTGTGGGAAGATGAAGGAGTTGAGCGACTTGTCCTTGAAGGCATTCTGCTCCACCTGCAACCAGATGAAGCGAAGCGTGTCGGGTGAGTTGTTGGTGTACTTGAGCTTGAGCGCGCCTTTCAGCGTCTTGGAGGCGGTGTCGAGCGACGCCTTGATGTCGTAGTCGGCGTGGTTCTGCCAGTACTTGGGACCCGGCGCGCCGGATCCGGCGCGATAGGCGTTGCCGGGTGGCAAATCGAGCGGTGCGAACATCGACGTGTCGCCGACGCCGGTATTGTCGAAGCGCGACGACGCAGCGGCGGGTGCCGTAGGAGCGGCGACCTGTGCAGCGAGCGGTGCGGCGGATACGAATGCAGCCAGAAGCGTCAACAGCCTGGTATTCATTGGATTCGTGGTCGGGGTGGTACGTGAGTATACCCACACAGCGCAAAGGATGGTCCCTGCTGCTCACGCCCTGTCATCCTGAGCGAGCGAAGCGAGTCGAAGGATCTGCACGCTGCCGCAGTGCGCGGGTGCAGCCCGGAACGCAACGAGGGACCCGCGCATGCAGGTCCCTCGTTGCTCACCCTCGGAAAAGTGCTCTCAGCGTCGCGATAGCGTCACCGATCCGTTCGTCGTGATCGCGCGAATCGGCGTGCCGCCACCATTGAGCGGCAGGGACATCCGTCGACTGATGCGCCCTTGCACCGTGACGGGAAAATCCGTGTTCACGTGTCCATTCACCGTGCCAGTCTCGATCTGTGCCGCGTACGCACTCGGAATTCCCATGCGCACCGACCCGTTCTGCGTCTCCACATCGAGACCAGACCCGTCCCACTTCACGCCCGCGAGTTGCACGTTGACGCCCCCGTTCTGGGTACGCGCGTGCACGTCGCCGCCGACGTCAGTCAGGGTCACGCCACCGTTGGTTGTGCGGAGATCCATCTTGCCACTCACGCCGGTAACGCTCAATCCACCGTTGTTCGCCTCGAGCTGCAGGTCGAAGCGCCGGGGCACGTAGACCAGATAGCTCACCGACACGCTCTCGTGGCGCCCCCAGGAACGCGGCGTATCGGAGTAGATGCGTCGTCCGTCCACTGCGATCCGCACGGACTTCACCAGGTCGCGCGCATCATTGTCGTCGCGTGCACTCGCCTGAATTCTCGCCGTGACCCGCACGGAATCGCCGTCCCACCCAACGACGCGAACTCCGCCATTCTCTCGACCATCGATGTCGAGCGAGCGGCCAGAAAGCTTCACGGGCACATTGCGCACCTCGCACGCCCTCCCGCGGTCGTCGTCACCGCCCCAGTTATCCCGACAGTTGTCCAGCCAGCGGCTGTCGTCATATTCGGATGACCGTTGGGCATGACCTGGGGAGGCCGCGAGAACCAGCGTGAGGACCGAGACAACGTGAATCGCGCGCATAACGACTCCTGGCAGGGTGGGGACGCGTTCGAGTAGACGCTGACCCGTGTGACAATGGCGTCGCGACAATGGTTTGAAGCGTCGTCATCCGCGACTGAGCAAGCGCAACCGGTTCGGTCATCCTGAGCGAGCGAAGCAAGTTCTGTCATCCTGAGCGAGCGAAGCCAGTTCTGTCATCCTGAGCGAGCGAAGCGAGTCGAAGGATCTGCACCAAGCACAGCCAACAGAAGCTCAGATAGCAGCCGGCAGCCGGCAGATACTTCAGGGGCGTGGCGTCCGGAGCGCGGTGCTCTCGTTACGCCACACCCCCTGTCCGCCGCAGGCTGTAGGCTGCCATCTGAGCTTCTGATTCCTTGGTCCTCCGAGCACTACTGGGGCGCGACTGGACCTGCACCTCAGCTATCGCGACGTGCCCCGATAGTCGCCCTCCCCCAGCCAGTCGAGCGACAACCGAACAGCCTCTTCCAGCGCGGCATCGGCAATGGTCGCCACTACCTCATCGCTGAGCACGACGCGCGCGCGCCGCAATTCAGCAACGATAGTCGCCCTCAAACGCTCGACATCCATCGACGGTTTCCCATCGCGTGGCGACGGCTCGGGACGCAAATCAATCGACACCGCGCTCATCAGACGTACCTCGCGATCGACATGCCAGCCGCAGCCAGCGCAAGCAACGCGACGGCGATCATGCTCGACACCCCGCCGCGCCGTCTCAGCGCCGCAGCCCGCTCGGCAATCCTGCCGCGCTCCGCCTCCGGCGCTGTCGCGAGAGTGCCCGCGAGTTGCGCCGCTCGCACCGCAGTGGGTCGAGACACCAGCAGGGATAGCAAAAAGGCACCAAGGGCGGCCGCGCCACTCGCCATCAGAGTTCGACCCGTGCCAGACGCCGTGTACGACGACGCGAATCCATTCGACATGATCCACATCAGCCTGGCGCCCGATGCAATCGTCAGCAGCGCGACGAGGGGCAGTGCCACGAACAGCCGGCGTTTGCCGAGCGCGGCGAACACCTGTCCGGCGTTTACGCCCGAAATCGAGAGGGCAGGCGCGAGAAATAGCGCAGTGAATAGCGCGCTCCCGGCCCAAAAAATACCTCCAACCACGTGAACGAAACGCAGTACGAGAAGCTCGGCAATCATTGTCGTCAGATGCGAAGAAGTGGGGGATGGTGAGGAACCAAATGCTAAGACTTCAACCGTACTTGAAGTCAAGTGGGACTCTGAACACATTGCCCGCATGACCGAAACGCAGCCGCCCATTTGGTTGTCTGTCGGCGAACTCGCCGAGCGCACCGGCGTTGCGACGTCGGCGCTGCGTTTTTATGAGGATCGCGGCCTCATCGGCGCCAGGAGGACCGAATCGGGCCATCGGCGCTATCCACGCGCGATGGCGCGACGCGTGGCGTTTATCCTCTTCGCCCAGCGCATCGGCCTGACGCTCGAGGAGATCCGCGTCGAGCTGCAAAAGCTTCCCGTCGGACGAGCGCCGAGTGGCGAGGAATGGGCGCAGCTTTCGGCGACGTGGGCCGATCGCCTCGAGGAACGCATGGCGGAGTTACAGCGGCTCAAACGTGGGCTGACTGACTGCATCGGCTGCGGGTGTCTCTCACTCGAGCGATGCGCAATCCTGAATCCGCGCGATCAGGCCCGGGCGCATGGCGCGGGGCCTCGCTACTGGCTGGGTGATTCTCCGCCGAGCGACTGACCGGCTGTGGTCAACTGAAAAAAACCGCAAATGCCTTGTCGCGGATTGCGCGGAAGCTACGTGGATGAATCAAAAGCAGTATCCGCGCTCTTTCCCGCGAAATCAGTGATGAGCTGTTGCAGTTGGCCAATGCACTCGGCTCTCCAAGAGGGCGCTGCGGTGATAAGTCCTTCCTGGTTGAAAAACTCCAGAAGCCTATCACGGCCTCCGCGCGGAAACCACGTGGATAAATCAAATGCAGTATCCGCGTTCCTTCCGCGAAATCCGCGACAAGGCCGTTGCAGTTGGGCAGTTGGGCAGTTGCAGTTGGGCAGTTGCAGATCCGCAGTTGCAGTTGGCAGTTGTGCTTGCCGGGACGCTGCACGTTCCCGCGCCGTCCTCCCCGAAAAACAGAAGCTACGGAAAAACCAGTTGACAAATAAATCGGCCGGCCTTATGCTACTGAAGAACCCGTAGACGAGGCCCTGAATGTCCGATATCTACTTCCCACCCCGCGAGCTCGAAGTCATGAGCATCCTCTGGCGACTCGGCTCGGCCACCGTGGCCGAAGTGCGAGAGGCGCTCGACGAAGAGCTCGCGTACACCTCCGTGCTCTCCGCGCTCCAGACGCTGGAGGAAAAGGGCTTCGTGCGCCATGAAGCACACGGTCGAGCCTACAAGTATCTCGCTGTGGTCGGAGCCGAGCGTGCGGGAGGAAGCGCGATTGAGCGGATCAAGGACGCGATTTTCCACGGGTCGTCCGAGCGGATGTTCGCGCAATTTGTCTCCGACAAGAAGCTGAGCCGCGAAGAGCTCGAGCGCATGCGCGGCCTGTTGGCCGAGCGTCTGGAGGAAGAGCCATGACCATCGCGTGGGTGCTCTATGTGCTGCTCGTCGGCACGCTGCTGGCCTGCGCAGCGCTGGCAATAGACGGAATACTTCGTCGCACGTCCTTGCCGACGCGGTGGGTGTGGGTGAGCACGCTGATTGGCATCGTCGGGTTTGCACTCGTCGCGCCTAGAAGTGAACCGGTGCGCGAGGTCGTGATTCCAGCGGGCTCGTATGCCAAGCGCGTCATGACAGAAGCGCCGGCAACCACCGTGTCTGTGGTGCTGCAAAAGGCGCTCGCCGTCGTCAGCTATTCGGGCACGAAGCTCATCGCTGTCGCAAATACGCGGCTGTC
Source organism: bacterium (assembly GCA_039934235.1). GTDB lineage: Bacteria > Gemmatimonadota > Gemmatimonadetes > Gemmatimonadales > Gemmatimonadaceae > AG11. The sequence continues at coordinate 11,038 of JBDTMO010000111.1, forward strand.
CGAGTCAGCAGCCCTATGGTCGATCATCGCCTGGGTCGCGATGAGCGGCGTGATGTTGGGCGTACTCGTCATCGTGAATCGTCGCGTCGGAAGAGAGCGCCACGCGTGGCCACTGGAAAAGGTTCAGCGCCGAATCGAGCGCCATGCCGATGCCGCCGGCGCCGACGAGGCCGAGCACGGCGGATTCGCGCACGTTGATGTCCC
>JBDTMO010000112.1:0-11223 GCA_039934235.1 bacterium
TGGCGCTACCTCCGGGCGCATCGTACAGCAGTGTTTCGCACATGGGACGACGCTTCCGCGCACAGCAGAGGACGCGAAGGATCGCCGGGCGAAGAGTCGCGTGGGCGAGCGCAGCGAATCGAAGCATCTACACCGCTGCCCCTTTACCGCAGAGGGACGCAGAGGGGCAGAGGCACGCAGAGGAATAGCAATGGCGCTTTGAGCATTTTGCACCCCTTCATCCACCGCAAGCGACAGTTCGTCTACTGGTCGGTGGCTGCGGAGCGCTCTGCGTTCCTCTGCCCCTCTGCGTCCTTCTGCGGTTCAGCTGCCGTCATTCGCGTCGCCCCATAATCCACCGAGAATCCCGAGCATCCTCCCATTCGTCTCTGCGTCCTTTACCGCAACGCGAATAGCATGGGTGCCAAGGCTAGGGCCCATTGGGCCAACGTCGCGGAGAAACAGGTCGTGTTCGCGCGCTCGCGCCACAACGTCTGCTGCCGTCGGGCCATGTTCGGGCAAATGACAGAGCACGAAGTTCGCAATGCCTGGCACAACGTCCATGCCGCATCGCCGCAGGCCTGCCGCAAGTGCGTCGCGCAAACCACGTGTCACCGCCCACTGCTCGCGGTAATACGATTGGTCGCTCAATGCATGCACGGCGGCCACCTGTCCAATGAGTCCCACCGCCCATGGCGGACTGTATGGTCGCAGCGCATTGATCGTCGACGGAGACGCGCACAGATAGCCGACGCGCAGGCCACTCAAGCCATACACCTTCGACATCGACTTGCAGACCACGACGCCTTCATGCGTCGACGCGAAGCGCTCGAGCGACTCGTTCGCGCCTGCGTATTCCACGTACGTCTCATCCACCCATACGCGCGTGGAACGCGAGACTGCGGCGATCGCATGCTCCAACGCGGCGCGTGGAACGTGACGTCCCGTTGGACTATTGGGGTTCACGAGGATCACGAGATCGTAGCGCGCAGACTGGAGACGTTCGACGAGCCGAGCGATGTTGAGCGTGTAGCCCTCGCTGCGCGAGAGCGTGAACCGGTCGACGCGACATCCAATCACCTGCTGCAGCACGTGATCGTACTCGCCGTACATCGGATCGAGAATCAAGACGCGCGAATCGCGATTGAGCCAACGTGTGAGCGCAAGGAAGATCAGGTCCGACGACCCGCCGCCGGGAAGCACGCTCTCCGTATCGACGCCTTGCACGCGCGCAATCGTGCGCACGAGACCCGCGCAGGATGTGGGCGGTGATGTGCGCACGAGCCACGGCAGGTGTTCCTCGATTGCTCGCATCACCCTTGGGCTGGGTGGAAACCACGCATCGAGTACGTCAGCGCTGATCACCGTCCGCGAGCGATCGAGTGTGTCAAACTCGTCGCCGATGGCGTCGAAAAATGCGCCGCCGTGATAGCACTCCGGTGTGCCGGTAAAGGGAACAGGCAACTGCCACCGCACGTCCTGCGCAATTCGATCGACGATGCGCTGATGCGGCGCGATCGCGGCGCGCACCGATTCGGGCGGCGCTTCGAGCAGGTGATAGAGCACCGACCCTGAGCGCGTCGTGCGTCCCACCTCGCGCATGCCGACACCGAGGTAGAGGTCGAGGACCTCGTGGCGTCCGAGTGCGATGATGTGCGTTCCGCCGCGTTCTTCGACAAAGCGCAATGCGGCGTACATCAAGAGGGGCGCCAACAATCCGCCGCGTTGTTCGGCGACGACGGACAGCAAACGGATCTCGAACAGTCCGTCGTCGCGCGCGACAGGTAGCGCGTCGGGCGCGAAGTATTTGTCGACGGAATAGCGCGCGCCGGGCGGCGTGATGCTGATGAAGCCGGCAATGTGCCCTCCGACGGTCGCGGTGATGTAGACGTTCCGTTCGTCGAGATCGTCGGTGAGCGCGCCGTCTGCACACTCGGCATGCTGGCCCAGCTCGCGAGCGTAGATGTCGTGCCTGAGCCGATAGATGCGTTCGCGCTGTGCTGGCGTAGCTATGCCGACATTCGTGCGAGCTCGGCTGCGGCGCGAGCGAGCGACTCTGATTCCCGTCATGGTTGCTCTCCAGTGAACGTGATTGAACGAGGGTGAATGTGCGAACACGGAGTCAGTGCTCGGTCACCCATGGGTCAACCGACTATGGCACATAGGTTTACGGACTTTCGCGTTGCGCACCTTGAAGTGCGTCTTCCGGGACCTATTGGCCACTCGCGGGATATATCGTCATGACCTCTGCCCGACGTCCTCGCCCCAGGAGCGCCGCAACGATTGCCGCGCGCCTCGTTCTGTATCTGGTCGCCGCGTGGGGCACACTTGGCATGCTCGCGTCTGGATTGTTTCCCGGCGCAGTGTTCGCGCTGGCAGCGCTCGCACTCTACACCACGCTTCCATTGCTGGCCTATGTTCGGTGGCGCGGTTGGCCGTTCTATCCGGGCAAGGCATTTCGACTGCTTGTCGTGCGGCCGTTCTGGTACGCGCAGCTCATGCTTCCGGTGGTATCGGCCGCAGGACTGCTTGGCCTGCTTGCCGGTGCGCCGTTCGGTCACGCGATATCGGCAGGACAGATTTCGGCCGGCGTTACACTCATCGCTCTCGCGACCATGCTTGGCGTCGGATACCTCGGCGCTGGCCATCTCGTGGTACGACGCGTGGACGTCGAGGTGCCCGGTCTCGCACACGAGTTCGACGGACTGCGCATCGCCCAACTGTCCGACCTGCACATTGGCCCACATACCTCTCGCCGCTTTCTTCGCCGGATCGTGACCGCAACGCGTGAGTTGGCGCCAGACATGATCGCCGTAACCGGCGATCTCATCGACGATCGTGCCGAGGACGTGAGGTCGTACGCAGCGGCGCTCGGGTCGCTCACCGCGCCGCTCGGCGTGTACATGATTCCTGGCAATCACGACGTCTATGCCGGGTGGGAAGATGTCGAGCGCGCGTTGCGCGCCGCCGAGCTCGGCACTGTGCTCGTGAATGAAGCGCGTGTGCTGCGTCGCGGAGACGCGAGCATCGCGGTTGTGGGCACCGGTGATCCGGCAGGTGGTCGCAGTGGCTCGTCGCGCGCTGCGCCTAACGTCGACCGAGCGCTTGCACACGTGCCCGACGGCGCGACGGTAATCGCCTTTGCGCACAATCCTTCGCTCTGGCCGTCACTCGCGGCGCGCGGTGTGGCGCTCACGCTCAGCGGCCACACGCACTGGGGACAATTCGCGGTGCCGACGCTCGGCTGGAGTCTCGCGTCGCCGTTTCTCGAACACGCGATGGGCGCGCATGTCGATCAGGATGCGCTGCTCTACATCAGTCCGGGCACGGGCTATTGGGGCATTCCGTTTCGCCTTGGTGCGAGTCCCGAGGTCACACTCGTCACTTTGCGTAGGGCGCTGGCAGCGAAGGCGCATGTGCATAAGGCTCGTGCAGCGTAGGGGCGTGCTGGCCGATTCAACTACAGTACGACATCTTGTCGGCCACCGTCCTTATCCTCGGATGAACCATGGCCGAAGGAGCACCGAGCCAGAACGAAGCGCCGCAGACCGACAAGCCACCAGCTGCGACGGAGGGCGCTGAGCTCCGTCCGCTCGTCATGCTGCTGGTGCTCGACGGTGCAGTGGGTTTGTGGTCTTCGCTCCATGCGCCGTGGTTGCAGCGCTTCTTCATCAGCCAGATTCCACTCGTCGGCATTGTCGGTCTCGTGTGGGGCCTACTCGGCGACGATGTGAAGAAGGGAGTGACGGCGCGCGTAACCGCATGGTTGCGCCAGCCGCACATCAACAAATCGCTGGTTGGCTTTGCGGCCATATTCTTCGCGATTACGCTGGTGCGATCGACGGTCGAGGTTCGCGCGCTCGATCCGGCGAGTTCCGAAGTGCTTTTTCGCGTGAACGGAACCCCGCGCGACGTTCCGCTCACGCTGGCGCCGGTCGACAGCGCGGTGTGTGCGCCAGCGCCGCTGGCAGGCGCTCCGAAAGTGCAGGCGGTGCGAGCAACGGCGATTGGAGCCGTCGCTGCTGACTCCACACTCTTGAATCGGCTAACGACCCCGATAGCATTCGGTGTGTGGACGTGGCCGATTGGACGCGAGGTCTGGTTTCACACCGAGACGCATGTGAGTCCACGCGCGATTCGAGTGTGGCCCTGGCTGCGGCTGTCGTTGCAGTATCCAGAGGAGTTCGATCAAGTGTCGCGCGTGCGCACGCTACCGATGTATCCGCTGTTCCGCGGTCTGCGCCCTGGATGTGCGGTGGCGCTCATCGTTCGCGAGCATGACTCGACTGGCGTTGTCCTTGCTGCCGATACGCTGTCGTCAGTGGCTGGACTGCTGCTCACGTTCCGGGATTCGATTCCCATCGATACGCTTGCTCGCCGACGGTGGGATGATACCATCCGCGTGTTCAGCCGGCGTGCGGCTGAAATGGATTCCGTGCGCGCAAGCGCTCCACCTCCCGATAGCGTCGCGTTGGCCCAGCTGGACTCGACTGGCGCAAGCGCTCGCGCGACGCTCACGGGTAGGTGGTCTGGCTTCCGCGTCGTGCGGACGCGTCGTCCACTGCATGTAGGAGAGAAGATCTATTGGGAGGTACGCGGCATCCACCGCGTTGTCCTGGCCCGGGGCGAGGTCCCTCTTAGAAATGAAACAGAGATTCTACTTGCCAATCCGTAGCGCGGTGATGATGACGGCGGCCTGCCTCGTCATGGCGATGACGATGGCCGTCGTGCGTCCCGCTCATGTGTTCGCGCCCGTGCGCCGACCGGTGGCACTCGTGTTGTCAATCGATGCGCCAACGTATTGGGACCGGCTCGACCAGAGCGCGACATGCGGAACTAACTGCCGGCAACTGCAATTTGCGCTCGCTGAACCCGTGCGTGCCGCCCTAGGGCGGAAATTCGCGTTTGCAGACTGGCGTCCCGCGAACATCCCGCCGTGCGACACCGTGAGGGTGCGCTGGATCGAGAAGCCACCGCCGGCCACGCCTGGTGCGTGGATCGAGTTCCGTCTCGTCGGTGCGGGTCGCGCGCAGCCGGACTCGTTGCGGGTGGACTTCGAGGATTTCAGCAACATGATCGACCGGCGGGACTGGCTCGTCGCGAATGTGCGCGACCAGTGGGTGCGGCGGTTGTCGACGATTCTCGAGCGCGCCGAGTTGGTCCCACTATTGTTCGGGCGAATACCGATGAACGTGCAAGTTGCGTTTACGCCAGGCGCGTCGCGCGTGCGCGTACCGCTGAGTGGAACCGACATCGGCGCAGCGGCCGAAGCGCGCATGGAGTTTCGCGTCGTAGCCACGATCGACGATCCGGGCCCACCGAGATCGACCGCCACAGGCGTGGTATCTCTCACCGGGTGCATTGGTGGAGTCGCCAGCTACGTGTGCGATATCGAGAGGATCCGATACGCCGGCGGCACTGTTGTTACGGGCGCGCCGCTGACTGATCTCCTGGCTCGTAAGCCTGCGATCAAGGCGACGAGTGTGCTGTTGCAGAGCTACAGCGCCGGGAGTTCTGCATTAGTTCCTCCGGGAGTCCCCCGATGACACGACTCTTTACGACTCGAGTTGGTGCGCGCGTGCGTTACGCGGGCGTCGTGCTTCTCTCTCTAGTCATGGGAAGCAACGTGCAGGCGCAGGCGGTTTCGGCGGCGGCAGCCGCGCTTGGCCGCGCGAGGGTCGCCCTCGACTCCGGACAGTTTCTTGCGGCCGAGGGGTTCTACAATAGCACGATTGAATTGGCGCTCGACTCCAGGTTGAAGAGCGACGGTTACTTTGGACGGGCGTATGCTGCGCAGCGCAGGCTGCTGGCCGATCGCGATTCACTCACTGCGGCTGATGCGAGGAAGATCGCGGACGATTATCGGCTCGCGGGAGAACTCAGTCCGTCAATCGCATTGGACGCGGCGTCGAATGCAGTTGTTGCGTTGCAGGCGGCGGGACTGAAGGCTGCCGCTGATTCGTTTCGATTGGCGGCGATTGCAAAGCTGGCGGGCGGTCCTGGAGGTAACGGGCCTCTCCGCCCCATTGACGCACCGTCGTTAGTGCGCCTGGGCGAGCTGTTCGAAAAGCAAGGCATGCGAGACAGCGCGCGCAGTTATTTCTCGCGTGCACTTCGATCGGATTCGTCGTCGACAGATGCACTCCGAGCGCTGCTGCGATTCAACAGTCGCAGTGGCAACGCTGACTCGGTGTTGCGCATCTCTTCCGTGATGCTCAAGCGCCCGGCCGCTGCCCAATTGGTAGAAGGTGCGCTGCTCGATTTGCTGGACACGCCACTCGCGCGCGGTCGCATTGCGGATTCGAGCCTTGTGCTGTGCGCGCGTGCGTGGGCGGTGATGGGACTCGGGCCGGCATCGTTCGCTCTCTCTGAGGAAACGCGATTGCGGCGTATTCTCGAGAAGAACCCCGAGGTCAGGCCGATCATCGAGCCGATGCTCGACGCGTATCGACCGCGCAAGAATGACGAACGATTCCGCGACACATCGCCGTGGTGGCGCAAGGACGTGGGCCGCCGCGCGGCGTGGAGTCAGATGCTTCGATCGCTCGGTGATTCGTACAGCGGGAGTGGGGATCCACTCGTGGCGGAGAGCTTCTACGAGGCCGCGGTGGGACTTCCGAATCCGAGTTTTGAACAGGCATGGATTGATCTCGACGCGTTGTTGCCGCTTGCCCAGCTCTACGCGCAGCGCGCAGAGGGGCGCAAGCAATCTGACGAGCTGGTCACGCGCGTCGACGAGCTGACGAACATGCTGTTTTACGGAAAGATGCGGGCGATCGAAGCCGCCGACTATCAGCGGATCCGCTACTTCCACATGACGCTCGGCGCGATGTTCGCGGCGCAGGAGCGATGGGGCGATGGCCCGCGAGGCGCCATCTATCAGTTGGAGAACATGCGACGCATGACGGTCAAGGCGAATCAGACGGCGAACGCCGGGCTCTCGGATCCGCCTGAGTTGCTGGAGAAGCTGGCAAAAGGCTACGTGATCAACAAAGATGCGGCCAATGCGCGACGTACGGCCGCGGACGCGGTGGAGGCGTACAAGCGCCTTGGCCGGACGACCGATGCGGCCCGCGTGTCGACGCAAATCCTTAACTCACCCACCTCACGATGACGGCGGCGGTGTAAACACATCTGCCACCGCGAAGACCAGTGGTTCTCTCGCGCCTTCAGGGTGCCATGTCATCTCACCAGAGACGACAGCGTTCTCTCGTCCTCTTTGAATCGTGATGAACGTCCGGTTGTTGGGATCGACCATCCAGTACTCCCCGACGCCCGCATCCATATACAGCTCGCGCTTCTGATTCCGGTCGCGACGCGCGGTAGTCGGCGAGAACACCTCGACGATCAGGGAGGGAATGGGCGCGGACGACCATGTGCTGCTGTCGCCGCTATGCTCTCGGCGAACCATGAGGTCGGGCTCCACCTCCGAGTCTTCGAACTGCAGCACGGCGCGCGGATGGTAGAGGAGCCCGAGCTTTTCACGTGTGACGTATTCACTCAGGATATGACTCAGGCGTGCGCACACCGTCTCGTGCGTCGGCGTGGGGGCGGGCGTCACGAACAGTTCCCCACGCACGACCTCGTACTTGTTGCCGTCGTCCGGGAGCGCATTGAGGTCGTCGAGCGTCCAGCGCCTGGTGCCTGTCGCCATTTCCATATGTCGCCTTTCCCTGGACTGTGTGTCGACGTGACCATGTGCCAAGAATCGCATGGTCGGCCTTGAATCCCGTCACCACTCCAATGCACGACGTTGCAAACTGTTGCCGAGCGTACGCTCGGCAGCGCTGCCGAGTCAAGAGGGGGGCCATGGAGAAAGCACAGGTCGCCTTGGCATGACTTCGCCAGCGAAACCCCCGCAGCACTGATGTCCACGGGCCCGTGGCTGCGTACTCGAGGAGTCGCGCGAACATTATTCCACTCAACGGACTGGTTAGAGCGCACGCTGCGCGGCTCATTCACGTTTCTGCGTTGAGCCTTGTGTTGCGGCTGCGCGAAGCCGCGAGTTTGTCCGCTGCGCTTCCACCACCACTACGAGCCAATTTCCTCGCGCAGTCGCCGGATGCCGGACTACCTTACGTACATGCGCGACACCACGGATGCGGCCGAGGACGTACGCCTCGCGGCAGTGAGACGATTGACGCCCGCTGCGCGGCTGCGCCAGATGTTCGAGCTGAGTGAATCGATGCGGCAGGTGGCCCTCGCGGGGCTTCGTCCGCGCTACCCAACTAGCACTGATCTCGAGCTTGTCGAGCGGCTTCTGGGGCAGACTCTCATTCCGCCGGGTTCTCGCCCCACTTCTCCGTGAGTGCCTCGGAGATTCTACGCGTGGTGGTCGCACAGCTTGACGCCGCGAGAATTCCATTCATGCTTACGGGGTCCGTGGCGGCCGCGGCCTACGGCGCCGGTCGCGCGACCATGGACGTCGATCTGGTGATCAATGCGACGTCCGCGCAGCTGCTCCAGCTCGTAGCCGCCCTCTCGGGTCCCGACGTTTACGTGTCCGGCGACGCGGCCCTCGAGGCGCTCGCTCACCAGTCGATGTTCAATGTCGTCGACTCCAAGACGGGTTGGAAGGCAGACCTGATCATCCGGAAAACACGTCCGTTCAGCGAGTCTGAGTTTGAGCGCCGCACGATGCTCCAATTCGACGACCTGCAATTGTGGGTCGCCACCGTCGAGGACGTCATCATCGCAAAACTCGAGTGGGCCAAGATCGGTGGTTCTGCGCGTCAGCTCGAGGACGTGTCGGCCCTGGTTCGCGTGGCCGGTGCCACGTTGGATCGCGCATACATCGAGCACTGGGTCGCCGCGCTTGCGCTCGACTCGCAATGGCAGACCCTGCGCTGAGTTGGTCGCTGGACTGCACGCTCGCTTCGCTCGCTTGACGGCTGACTGCCCGCTCGCTTCGCTTCGCTCGACGGAAACCGAGCATGGCCGCCAGGCATGTCGAGAAATCCATACCCGCTCCGACTTCTCTACAAAAGCGCCAACCACGGCGTCAAACTCCAAAGGACGACTACATGCGATACATGCTGATGATGCACGCGCCGAAAGGAGAAGGAGATTGGCAGATCAACAACTGGACGCCGGAAGACTTCACGGCGCACATGGCGTTCATGCACCAGTACAACAAGGAACTCACCGAAGCAGGCGAATGGGTCGACGGTCAGGGATTGGCCATGCCCGCCGAAGCGAAAGTGGTGCGAGCCGGAAAGGACGGCGCGCCCATCACCGATGGACCATTCGCCGAGTCGAAGGAATTCCTCGCGGGATACTGGATCGTGGAGGTCGACAGTCCGGAGCGCGCGTACCAGCTCGCGGCGAAAGCATCCGCGGCGCCCGGACACGGGGGCGCACCACTCAACATGCCCATCGAAGTGCGCCAGGTCATGAAGGGCCCCCTGACCGACGCATGACGCCGGAGCCACTCGAGCGTTCCGCCCTGCACCTGCTGCGCGAACTCGCGCCGCAGGTGCTCGGCGCAATTGCTCGGCGTCATGGAGATTTTGCCGCGGCTGAGGACGCGGTGCAGGAAGCGCTGATCGCAGCGGCCGCGCAGTGGCCGGTGGCAGGCCTTCCGACAAATCCACGCGGTTGGCTCTATCAGGTTGCGATCCGTCGACTCATGGATCACGTGCGGAGTGAGCAAGCGCGCCGTCGTCGAGAGGATATTGTGGCGACCGAATTGTCGGGCGACGGAGCTGTTCACCAGATGGAAACGGAAGCCGGCGCGGAGCAGGACGACACACTCGTCCTGCTGTTCATGTGCTGTCATCCCGCGTTGACAGCTCCGTCGGCCATCGCGCTTACGCTCCGCGCTGTCGGTGGGCTGACGACGGCCGAAATTGCGAACGCGTTTCTCGTTCCCGAAGCAACGATGGCGCAGCGGATCAGTCGCGCCAAGCAAAGCATCAAGTCGTCGAACGTGCCGTTCAGCATGCCCACCGACGGCGAGCGCGGCGAGCGACTGAACGCCGTCCTTCACGTGCTGTACCTGATCTTCAACGAGGGGTACACGAGCAGCAGTGGGCCGGCATTGCATCGCACGGACTTGTCGAATGAAGCGATCAGGCTGACGCGAGCCGCGCATGCGTTGCTGCCGAATGACGGTGAAGTCGCCGGACTTCTCGCGCTCATGCTGCTCACGGATGCGCGCCGCGATGCGCGCACGGGGCCGAACGGTGAGCTGATTCCGCTCGACGAGCAGGACCGGAGCCGCTGGAATGCGCGATCGATCGCGGAAGGAATTGGCCTCGTCTCCGGCGCGCTCTCGAAGGGCGCTGTCGGCGCCTATCAGCTGCAAGCAGCGGTCGCCGCCATTCACGACGAAGCGGCGCGCGTCGAGGACACGGATTGGGCGCAGATCTTCGCGCTCTACGGACTGCTCGAGCACATGTCCGACAATCCCATGGTGAAGCTGAATCGTGCGATTGCGGCCGCGATGGTTCAGGGGCCTGCCGTTGGACTCGCGATGCTCGCGGCGCTCGACGCCGACACGCGCATGCGTGGGCACTACCGCCTCGACGCCGTTCGCGCGCACCTGTACGAAAAGTCCGGCGACGTTGCGCGAGCGCTCGCCCACTACCGTGCCGCAGCAGAGCGAACGCTGAGCATCCCCGAGCGGAACTACCTGCTCACCAAGGCAGCGCGGCTCACGTAGCACGAAACTCGGCACATCGTCATCTTACGGGCGATGTCCGCCACCAATACGCTTCCGCCAGATCTGGTCAACGCCCTTGCCGGCAACTACGAGCTCCTCCAGGAGATCGGTCGCGGCGGCATGGGTGTCGTGTATGCGGGCAGGGATATTCGGCTCGACCGGCTCGTCGCGATCAAGGTGTTGCCCGATCTGGTGAGCAGCGACGCAGTGCGCGAGCGATTCCTGCGCGAAGCGCGAGCCGCCGCTCGCCTGACGCATCCGTCCATCGTGCCGATCTACTCCGCCGACGATCGCGGTGGCGTGACGTTCCTCGTGATGGGATACGTCGACGGTACGACGCTCTCGTCCCGCTTGCGCGATGGCACAGCGCTCTTGCCGAGCGATGCGGTGCCCCTACTGCGCGATGTCGCGCTGGCGCTTGGCGCCGCACATGCGCGAGGCGTCGTTCACCGGGACATCAAGCCGGAGAACATTCTTGTCGATCGCGCGACGGGTCGCGCGATGGTCACCGACTTCGGCATTGCGCGTCTTGCCGACGCCATGCAATCTGGCGCGCTCACGCGCACTGGCCAGGTACTCGG
>JBDTMO010000113.1:0-11108 GCA_039934235.1 bacterium
TCGTCGTAGATCGGCGTGAACTCGATGCCGGCGTACTTGAGCGCGAGCGTAACGGCATCGTCCCACGGCTGCGCGTCTGGCGGTGTGTAAACGGCAATGCGCGGCGCCTTTTCGAGCGGAACGCTCTCCATGTTACCGCCGGACATTTCCTTGCGAATCGACGCGAGCTGCGCGTCGTTGACCGGCTCCGTCGAGATTCCATCGAGCGCAGCGCGACGACGCAGTTCCGGCGCATCGGGCAGCAGAAACGAGCCGCCGCGAAAGTTCAGTAGCCACTCGGCCTGCACGCCCGTTTTCATGGCGTTGTATGTCAGGCCGTACGCCTTCAGGTGGTTGGTCTGGCCGTCATCCATGGGAATGAGCAGCCGTTGGGCGCGCGATGTGCCAAGCGGCGCGGCGAGCAGCAACGTCATGAAGACGATGCGCTGAGTGATCGACGAAGACGTCATAAGCCTGGAGGAACCGCGCCGCGCACCAGTTCCAGCTCGCGCCGCGCTTGAGGAAGGAGCGCGCTTTGCGGCGCACTGAGAATGAGATGCTCGAGATGCGCCGTCGCGCCAGGTGCGTCGCCGCGGCGGCGAAGCACGCGCGCCCATTCGAGCTCGCTTTCCACTGCCTCCGGCGTTGACGCATGTTGTTCGACGATGCGCTGCCACACGGGAATCGCGTCGTCGGGTTTGTTCGCGCGCAGGCGCGCCGCAACGAGCAGCAGTGCCGGTGCAACTTCGGGATGCCGTGTCGCGGCATCGACGAACTTCGCCGACGCGTCCGCGCTATCCGCGCGCGCCATCGCGAGAAAGGCAGCGCCAAGTTGTGGTGCAGTGTCGCCTTTCGCGCGCGCCACAATGCCCATCGCGAGTGCGAGTTCCGCGTTGGGCGCGCGCGACGCGCGGAGCAGGGTGCGCGCTGCACCAAGCCGGCCGCCGTAAAGCGCCAGCCAGCCCGCCGCCTCGCTCGAGTCGGCGTCCGGCCCAGCCGCGCTCAGTGCGGCGCGCGCCTTCGCCAGATCACCCGCTCGCACCCATGCCATCGCAACCAGCTGCGCCACGCGCATGCGCTGGGCGGGCACAAGGAATCGATCGTACCGCGCGATCAACGCGTCCGCCTCGCTTCCGCGTCCGAGGGCCACGAGCGCCGCCACGTGCAATGGAAGGAACTCGCGGCCCGCACGCGCGGAGTCCTTTCCCCAGTACGTGATTGGAGCGAGCGTGAAAACTTCGGAGGGCGCGCCGGAGCGTAATGCCGCAGACGCAGCGCGAACCGCGAGTGGCGATGTCCATCGCACCTTGAGCGCGGCAACGAGCGCGTCGTGGGCAATGGACCAACGCTCTTCCGTGTAGGCGCGGTCGCCGAACTCTTCCCACATGTTGGCCGCCGCGGTGTCCGGACGTAGTGTGCGCAACGCGTCCCACGCTTCGGACGGCCGGCCCCACGTCAGCTCGAGCTCCGCAAGTGCTCGGCGCGATCCAGGATCAGCCGGCAAGCTCGCGAGCGCGGCGCGAATGCCATCGCGCGACGCCGGTGGCGCAGGCGCAAGCGCATACGCCGAGGCAATGCTCAAGTGCGGTGCGTCCACGAGCGCGCGCCGCCACGACTGCGCGCTCGCGAGCCACTCGCCCATGGCAGCGCGCAACTGTGCATTCTCGTATTCCAGGTCACGCAGGCTGCCGAGTGCAGTGCGTCCCCGCGCGACAATGGTGTCGGCCGTCGCGGGGCGTCCGAGCTGAATGAGAATGCGCGCGTACTCGCGATACGGCGTCGCATCCCGCGGGACGGCACGCACCCATTTCTCGAACGCATCGCGCAGGCGCTCGTCGCGGCGCAGCATCTGCAACGTGCGCAACTGCACGGTGCGATAGATGGACTCGCGCGGATTCTGCGCGATGAGCGTGTCGAGTGGCGCGAGTAACGAGTCGCTCATGCCGAGGTCAGCGTACACCCGCTCCAGTCCGAGCACCGCGTTCGCCGATGGGCCGGCACGCAATGCCGTTCTAAAGACGACCGCCGCCTCCTTGAGCTTCCCGGCGTTCTCGAGCTCGAGCCCGCGCATCACCTCCGGGCGCTCCTCCTGTTGCGCGAACAACACGCCGCGTACGAAGGCGGGCTGCACGATGGCGAGACACAGCACGCACCATGCGATGCGCGCCGCGCGCGCCTCAAGGCGCTTGAGGGGGAGCACTATTCAGGCGCGTGAAATAATCGAGGATCGCGCGGCGCTCGTCGGCCGAGAGTGCGCGAAGCTCGGCCCAGGTGGGTGGCCGGAATTTCACCGCGGCGCGCGCGTCTACCTTGGCGCCAGGCCCGAACACATCCGCACCAGTCGCCGACTTCGCCTCGCGCTTGCCCGTGTCATCGCGCTCTTCCTTTTCCAGCGACTTTCCGGCGTCGAGCAATCGACGGAAAAGTTGCTGCTGTCGTGCGATCGTACTGCCGTCGAGGCGTCCGTTGTCGAGCGCTTCGGCCAGTTGACGCGCCTCCTGTGCGAGTTGCGCAGCACGATCACCACCGGCCGCGTCTCCAGCTTCTTCGAGTTGCTCGGACAACTGGCGTTGCTGGCGCGCCAGCTGCCGCGCGAGCGACTGTGCCGCGGCACTGCTCTGGCCATTCGGCATGTTGAACAGGCTCTGTGCCTGGCCATTGATCTGACCCTGTTTCTGCGCCATCTCCTGCATCTGCTTGAGCATTTCCTCGAAGCCCGACGCACTGTTCGAGTTGTTCGCGCGCTCACGATCACGTGCGAGTGATGCAGCCGCTTTCGTCAATGCGTCGGCCGCTTCACTCAACGCGCTCGCCTGCTTCTGTGTGCTGCTGTTCGGCTGACTCACACTCTCCGTGGCCTGCGACACCTTGCCCTTCGCTTCGGACATGGCGCGCTGCGTGCCGCCAGAGAGGAGAGCGCTCTTCTTGCCCGCGCCCTGCAGTCGCTCGCTTGCCTTGTCCACACCCTGCTCGATCGCGCTTTGCGCGCTCCGGCGCTCATCCGCCGACGCGCCACTGCGCGCCTTTTGCTCGAGCGCACGTTCCTCGCGCGCGAGCTGCATCATTTCCTGCACGGACTGATCGAGCTCGGACGTCAGCTCCTGCTTCCATTCCTTCACCTGCTCGCTTCGCGCATCCTGCATGGATTTCGCAGCGCGATCCATTTCGTCCGCAGCATCGCCTGCCTGCTTGGAGCCACCTTGTTGGCTACCCTTCTGCGAACCATCCGGTTTTCCCTCACCCGGCTTGCCTTCGCCGGACTTACTTTCGCCGGACTTGCCCTCGCCACTCGGCTTGCCCTCGCCTGACTTCTTTTCGCCACCGGATTTCGCGTCGCCCGGCTTTGGCTCACCACCGGCCTTCGGCTCCCCACCCGGTTTGGACTCGGCGCCGGATTTCGATTCTCCCTTTTTAGAGTCGTCGGCTTTTTCGCCTGATTTCATGTCGTTCGCCGCTTTCCGCATCTCCGTCTCGGACTTGGCAGCATGTTGCCCGGCTTCGTCCGTCTTGGACGCGCCAGCGTCCGCGCGATCCTTCGACAGCCGCGCCTTCAGGTCGTCCATCGCCTGACGCAGACGCTCCGCTCGCTCAGCCAGATCGCTCGCGTCCTTCGCACTCGGCGCCTTCGACGGGTCGGCGCGCCGCGCTGAATCCGTAAGGGCGCGCTCTTTTTGCGCGAGTTCCTTCGCCTCGTCGCCGAGCGTCTGCATGGCGCCTTCGTGCGCGGCGCGCTTCAACATTTCTGCGCTGCGCTCGAGTTGGTCACGCATCTTCTGTTGCATCTGCGCCAGGTCACGTAGCGCGTCGCGTGACTGCTCACCGTTCATCTGCTTCGACGCGTTTTCCAGCTTCTGCATCTGCGCCAACAGCTCTGGCGTGAGCGCCTGCCGGAGCAGCGCTTGCGCCTCACCAAGCTGACGCGCAAGCGCGGTGTCCAATGCACCAGCGGCTTTCAGCTGCTGTTCCAGTTGCTGCGTGGCCTGACGAAGCTTCTGTACACGATCCGCCATGGCGCGTTGCTCCTGCGCCAACGCGCGCGCCTTTTCGGCGGCCTCGAAATTCATCGGACTCTTTTGCTGCGCGCTCGGCGTTGCGACGTCCTTGGCGCCGCCGGCTCGTGCTTGCGCGCGCGCCGCCTCGTCTGTCCGCTGCGCGAGCGACTTCTGGTCTCGTGCGGCGGCGAGCGCCTCCTTCACCGCTGAATCGCCAAGCGCCCTCGCGGCGTTCCGCTGCTCTTCGCTCGTTGCGCGACGCAGCACCAATTCTCGGCTCACGCCACGCTGCGCCCACGGCGAGGCATCCACCGCCTCTGCGCGCACCGCGACGGCATCACCCGGCGCCAGATGGAGTGCGGCGATGTCCACCGCCGCGTTCCCAGCCCAGCTGGTGCCCACGCTGTTTGCGAGTGGTTGCATGATTGGCGCAGCGTCGCGCGCACCAGTGCGCATGATGCGCAACGCAATCGAGGCAACGCCGTGGTCGTCCGACACCAGCATCGCGAGCTGCACCGCGTTGTCCGACACGAGCAGCGTATCCGCGGTCGGCTCGGCAATCACCACATGCGGCGCGGAGTCGGCAACCACCACGACGTCGAGTGGCTCAGGAAGATCCGGCACGAGGCCACCGGGGCCGCGTGCTGACCAGTGCAATTGCACCGAGTGATCGGGCGCGAATTGCCCGCTGAACGTCTGCCCACTGGTACCGAGCGAAATACGCTCGCCCGCTGGAGCAACCAGCGCGACGTCAGTGAGAGCGACGGACGCACGCCCTGTAATCGACAACACGCTTCCGCGCGGCAAGTGCAATGGCTCGCCAACGGGCAACGATTCGTCGGGTCTTCCCAGATAACCTGGATAGCGGACATGCAGCGTAACCGCTCCTACGAACGGACGGTCCGCTGCGTGAACGACGACACTGTCGCTCGTCGCGCGTCCATCGCTCACGACCAGGCGCAGGTCGCCACGCAGTGCGTCGATCGTCCATGCCGCGGCGCCTGTTGCCGGGTCAATCGCCAGCGTGTCGGTGCGCCACGCGTCGCCGGTTTGGCGTACGTCGAGATAGACGACGCGCCGCCCCGGCGCGCGCACGCTCACTCGTAACGCGGACCCGCGCAACAGCTCCGCTGGTGCGCCATCGATGCGCGGACGGTCGAGCAAGTTGCCTGTCCATGCATCGATAGGCCGAAGCACGGCTCGCAGCCCATCGCCAAACAGCGGCGACGCCGTGACGAGGACGAGGATACCTGCCGCCGCCGCACCCGCACCAATCAACGCCCGCTGTGAACTCGTGCGCCGCATTGCGGGCGCAAGCGGTGCGTCCACTGGCAGCTTGCTGCGCACGCCGCGAGCAGCACGCTCCGCGAGTGCACTCCCGCCCTCGAGTTCCAGCACGCCCACCAACGCGCCGCGGCGCATGCCTTGTTCCGTCTCGATTGCCAACGCGACATCGCGCCGTGATGAATGGTGACGCAGTCTCTGGCGCGTGCGGTACGCGAGCGCCGCAACCACGCAGGCGACGATCATCCACACGGACAGCGGAACGCCGCGGGGCAACGTGAGCCAGCGCGCGCGTCCAAGGACGGCAGCACCGCCGGCAACGAGCAGCGCCGTGACCGCCGCAGCCAACAGCACGCCCGCAGCCAACTCCGCGCGGCGCAGATGCCGACGCTCACGCTCGACGAGTGCTCGAATGGTCATGGGAGAGCCCGGCTGGTCACTGCGTAGACGAAAAGGTTCACGCCCATACGAAGCGCGGCCTCGTGAAGTGCAATCGGATCATGATACGTCTCGGGATCTTCCCACCCGTTCCCCAGGTCACTCGAGAACGTGTAGTACACTGCGAGCCGGTCGCCAAGGAAAATGCCGAAGCCACGCGCCGGCTTGCCATCGTGCTCATGAATCTTCGGCACGCCCTTCGGAAAATCATACACGGCGTGATAGATGGGATGCGACAGCGGAACGTCCACGAGCTCGCGATCCGGAAATACGCGCTTCAGCTCGCGACGAAAACTTTCATCGAGACCGTAGTTGTCGTCGGCATGCAGAAAACCACCGCGCAACAGGTACTCGCGGAGGCGAACGACCTCGGCGTCAGTGAGCTTGATGTTGCCGTGGCCCGTCATGTGGAGAAACGGATAATCCCACAGCTTGTCGTCCATCACCGTGATCCTCGCTTCCGTCTTTTCCACCGGCAGCGATGTGCGCTCACGAATGGCGGCCAGCAGGTTCGGCAGGCTCGATGGGTTCGCGTACCAGTCACCACCTCCGTCGTACTGCAGGCGTGCGATGGTGAGCCGCGGCGCGCGTCGCGCCGCGCCAACGGGGACGAGCAGCAGTGTCAGCAGCGCTGCCGCTCGGGCAAACCGCATTGTCGCCTGTTTCACTCGTGCGCCAGGCGATAGGCGAGATTGCGCGCCGCACCCATTTCAGCGGAGAGCGCGGCGGCAATGTCGCGCGGCGTCCGGCCCTCCGCGCGAAGGTCGGCGGCGCGCGCGCGCAGGTCCTCTTCGGTGGCGCCTGGTGGCGCGTTCGCTCCTGCGACGACGATCACGACTTCTCCCCGTGGTGGTGCACCGTGGTAATACGCCGCGAGTACGGTCACCGTTCCGCGGCGCAGTTCCTCGTACTGTTTGGTCAATTCCCGCGCGACGACCGTTGCCCGCTCCCCGGCACCAGCGTCGGCGAGCTCGGCCAGCGTGTCACCGACGCGAGAGGGTGCTTCGTATACGACAGCGGCATGGCGTAAATCGACGATGTCGGAAATCGCGCTCCGGCGGTCTGCGCCCTTTCGCGGGAGAAACCCGTAGAACGTAAAGCGCTCGAGGTCGAGTCCTGACGCCACGAGCGCGGCAAGGAGCGCCGAGGCTCCCGGCACCGGCGATACGGCAATGCCCGCCGCGACAGCGGCTCGCACGAGTCGTGCGCCCGGGTCTGACAGCAGCGGTGTCCCCGCGTCCGAGATCAGGGCGAGCGTCTCACCGCCTTGCAATCGTTCGATCAGGCGGGGCGTGGCCTTCGCCTCGTTGTGCTCATGATACGGCAGCAGCGGCGTCGCGATCGCGTAGCGGTCGAGGAGATGGCGCGAGTGGCGCGTGTCCTCGGCGAGGACGGCCGCAACCTGTTGCAATACTTCGACGGCACGGAAAGAAAAATCCCCCATGTTTCCAATGGGGGTGCTGACGACGTAAAGCGTGCCGGGCCCACCGTCCGTCACGCCAGCTTCCACGAGAGCCGGTCGAACAGCCCGGCCGACGCAAAGAGATGTCGCCTCTCGTGCGTGAGCTCACGCAGCATTTGCTCCGGTCCGTCTTCTTCCTGGGTCCCTGCCGTCCACAGAATCTCGCTGATCAGGGCGGCAATCGCGTCCGTCAGTGATTCCGCGTCGGCGACCACCGGCCGATACGGGCGCCCGTTGAACGAGAAACCGTCGAGCGACGGATGGGCTGTGACCAGTGTCTGCCGTGCATGTTCCGCAATTGCCGGCGCACTTTCCCGTCCATCCGCGACCAGACGCAACACGAGCGATGTCGTGAGATCGCGATACGCCTGGACGAGACCCGATGCCGCCTGTGCAGGTAGTGGTTGAACATCGGGCCAATGGCGAACGGTCACGTGCAGCGCACGGCGGTCGCGGTCGAAGAGACGGCTCACGCGCTCGATCAGCGTTCCAGCCTTCCCGCCCGACAAGTAGGCCGTATGCGCCGCTCCATGGCGGAACAACAAATAGTTCGCTTCACCATCCACCGAGATCTCGACGAGCCCGTCGAACGTCGTCGCCATCAGGTATGGAAACAGCGATGAGGGTTCATTGGAGCGCAATTCGGGCGGCCAGGGGGTGGGTGCCGTCGTTTGCGTGGTGTACATGCACGAGATCTGCTCGTCTTCTGCCTCACAAAAACAGATTTCGCCGTATTCAGGCTCGCTCGGCACCTTTTCCACGGCTGCGCTCGTGGCGACGACGTGAAACTCCCGCCCGTCATGCAAGCACGCATTGACGAGTTCGCCCTGCTGGAGGTAGAGCACGAGGAACTCTTCGGGCAGCCAGATGGCCACGTACCCTGATACCCGCGCGGCGCGGTCGCGCTTCGCATCCGTGAGCAGGTTCCTCAAGTGCACGTACGCCAATCGCGTGCGCGGCAGCAAAACGCGCGTATGCGGATAGCGCAGGCCGGCGACGGTGGCAGGCATCGGTGGAGAAAAAAGGACCGGGACGACGATTGTCGTCCCGGTCAAATGTGCGGTCGGGTCACCGGGGGTGCAACAACGGCCCTCGATGCGACGACCTCACGCGGCTGGAGCCGCCGCGTGCTTCTTCAGCTTGTCCTCGATGGCGGGACGCGGTACCGCGCCCACGATCTGATCCACGACTTTTCCATCCTTGAAGAACAACAGCATCGGGATGGAGCGCACGTTGAAGCGCGCAGCCGTCTTGACGTTCACGTCGACATCGAGCTTGGTGACCGTCACCCCACGATCCTTGTATTCCTCCGCGAGTGCATCGAGCGTCGGCGCAATCATGCGGCACGGGCCACACCACGTCGCCCAGAAATCAACGACAGTCAACCCGCCATTGCCCTCGACCTCTTTCTCGAAATTTGCGTCCGTCACTTCCTTGGCATTCGACATCGTTCGGCCTCGTCTCCCCGGCGGACATCGCGCGTGCCGCCCACAGAATTAGTATTCAGCGCCGGCGTACCATCTCACCAGCGCACTCGCCATGACCCACGTTCCTCCTCGTCCGACGCGCATCGCCCACGTGGGCATTGCCGTTCACGCGCTCGACGAGATCCTGCCATTCTATCGTGACATCCTCGGGCTTCCCGAAACTCCGCTCGACGACGCCGATGGTGCCCGCATCGCCGGCCTGCAAGCCGGCGAATCACTGGTCGAACTACTCGAAGCCAACTCCCCGGACACGCCAATCGGCAAGTTCATCGCCAAACGCGGCGCCGGAATTCATCACATCTGTTTTGCCGTGCACGATCTCGACGCAACGCTCGCCCGCTGCAAGACCGCAGGCGTCCGGCTTATCGACGACACCCCGCGCCTCGGCGCCGAGGGAAAACGTATCGCGTTTCTCCACCCATCTGCCACCGCAGGCGTGCTGGTGGAGCTCAGTGAATTCTAATCCGTGAGGACACTACTTCGCGGAGCAGAGATCCTTGACAGCGTCCATGTTCGCGGAGCGGACATACCAGCGGTCGGGACCTTGTACCACGAGAAAGTCCGCGACGCGCGTGACAGTTCCCCGCATGAGCTCGACCTGGAAGTTGCGCTCGCCACCAGCCGCCGGCGCATCGCCGAGCACGCGCGTCCGATCATGCCGGAAGCAACGCAACAGGATAATCTCCCGCTGTTCCATTTCCTCGCGCGAAAACGCCTTGGTGTCGCGCACTGGCCCCGTCTTGTCTCCCCATGCCACCGCGAGCGCTTGCAGGTCCTGTGCTTTGATGGCCGCGAGGAACGCATCAAGGGCGGGTCGCGGCCCGATGGCGGCCTTGGGGACAGCAGTAACGGGCGCCGGCGCAGTCACCGGAACATCGATCGTGCGCGTCTTGCACGCGCCGGCAAGCAGCAAACCGGCCAGCAGCAGCTTTCTCACTCGTGATCTCCTCGGGGACTGGTGCGAACCTAATGAACGTCACCTTTTTCCGGCAACCATGCCAGTGATACACCACACATGACGACAATTCCACAGCGGCTCTACATCAACATCGATCACATCGCGACGATTCGTCAGGCGCGCCGCGGCGACGAACCGGTGCCCGTAAACGCAGTGAGCGTATGCGAGCGAGCAGGTGCGGACGGCATCACTGCACACCTGCGCGAAGACAGGCGTCACATGCAGGACGCGGACATCGACGCCATCGCAGCGGCGGTATCGACGGTCTTCAACCTCGAGATCGCGGGCACGGACGAGATGATCGCGCTCGCGGAACGCTTGCGCCCGTATCAGGTCACGATCGTGCCCGAGCGTCGCGAGGAAGTCACCACCGAAGGCGGACTCAACGTGGCCGCCGACCCGCCGCGACTCGCGCGAAGCCTCGAGCGGCTGCGCAACGCAGGCATTCGCACCAGCCTCTTCATCGACGCTGATCGCGAGAGCGTCACCAGGTCACGTGACCTCGGTGCGGATTCGAGTGAATTGCACACCGGTCGCTACGCACATGCGTCCTCAGACCCCGCGACCCTTGCGGCGTTACGTGACGGCGCGGCGTTGGGCGCGTCACTTGGATTAGCAGTGCACGCTGGCCACGGCCTCACGACGAGTAATGTCGGCCCCGTGGCGGCCATCATGGAAATCGAGGAGCTCAACATCGGACATCATGTCGTCTCCCGTGCCGTCTTTGTGGGACTCGAGACGGCGATCCGCGAGCTGCGTACCGCGATGGACGCAGCGCGACGCGGGCCCTAACTTCGACTCGGACACTGTGCCGCACGTGTCACCGTTATCACCTCTGTTCACCAGCCTGGAGCGGGCATGACTGCCCCTAACCCCGTCGGGTTTCTCGACTTCTTCATTCTCGAAGCCAGCGACTACGTCGAGCAGCTCGATCGCCTGCTCGACGGCGGAGGCGCGTCGGGGCCCGATGCCGATGGGCTACAGCGGGTGGCTCGCGCACTTCGCGGTAGCGCGACCATGGCCAAGTTGCTCCCGTTCGCAGACGTTGCGTCCGGCATCGAGCGCGTCGGCCGTGCCTTGCGCGAAGGCGCACTGCGCTGGGACGCCGGACTGAACGCGGTGGTTGTTGCGGCCGTCGACGACTGCAAACTCCTGCTCCGCAGCGTGCGCAGCTGGAGCGAAGCAGAAGACGCTCGTGCCCATGCACGAGTGGCTGAGCTGACGCAGTACGCCCCGTTGCGGAGTGCGACGCCGCTTGTGGCCCCAGACACGCAGGGTCACGACAGCTATCTGGCCACCGAGGCATCGAATATTGGTGCCGGGCTCGAGTTACTCGCCACGCGTCCCGGTGATCGCGACGCCGCCATCAACGTGTTGCGCCGCGTCCGCGCACTTCGAGGCATCGCCAGCGTAAAGGATCATCCGGCCCTCGCCGACGTTCTCGAGGCGGCCGAGCAGGCCGCACATCCACTCGAATTGGGCGGACCTACACTGAGCGCCGAGCGGAT
>JBDTMO010000114.1:0-11072 GCA_039934235.1 bacterium
AGCGAGCAGTCAGCCGTCAAGCGAGCGCGGAGCGCGAGCGAGCAGTCGGCCGCATGCCTATGCAACCGAAAGCGATCGAGGAACACTCTCGCCAATCGTCAACCAATCCGTGCGCACCCGATCCCACTCCTGAATCAGGACGCCATGCTCCTCGAAGAGCGACCGGATGCGTGTCCGATCGTATCCGAGAATATCCTCGAGCACCGGGACGAGCACGCTCAACGCGTCGTCGCTCATCACCGTGCGCTGCGCGATACTCGCAACAAACCGCGCCTCCGATGCCGCGATGGTAAGCCCATCGCAGCGGTTCACGTGCAGCATGACGTGGATGTCCGAGCTTCCATCGCCGACATAGACGATTCGCTCGCCCGGCACGCGCAACTCGAGGCGAAGTCCGTCCAGTGCCGTCACCTTGCCGAAGCCGGCCGGTACGCGAACGATGGACGCGACTTCGCCCGTAGTCTCGTCATGGACAAAGCGCGTTCCAATAATGCGTTCCCGCGGAATGATGCCGTCGAGCGCGGAGAACACGACGTCTTCAGGCGCCGCAGAAATCACATAGAAGTCAAAGCGGTGTCCCTCGATTCCGCTCTCGAGCAACGACCCCAGCAACGAAATGTTCTTCTTCAAGCGAATGCGACGGCCAACCTCGATGAGGTCAGACCGGCGAACACAGCGATACTCCGGGTCGTGCAATATGAGATAGGCCAGTTCAGCGCCTGACTGCACGAGATTGAGACGCGATAGTCCAGCCGCGCGCTCGGCGAAGTTGCGGATGCCGAGCATTTCGCTCAATACGTGCCCAGAATCGTTGAAGCTCAATGTCTGGTCGAAGTCGCTGACGAGCAGATAATGCTTGTGTGTCATTACAGAAGTCCTACGGTTCAAGAGAATCGTTCACGGGCAAGCGCCAAAGCCTGCTGAACGACGACGCCCCCGCATCAGCCGGATGCGAGGGCGTTGAGATAAGCGCACCTGACGGCAACCGTTCACAATCGAGCAAGCGCACGCTTGCCACCGTCCGCTACCTGGCGCTGGACGAGCATGCAGTTGTGTTCAACGAGTGTCGGCATACGTGTGTTGCGCGTGGTGTGAATGGCCAATGGAACTGGATGAAAAATACCCGTTCCCACTCGGTGAATCAATCGAATGTGCGAGTTCTGCAGCGAGTCGTGACAAAATCGGCGATTTGAATGGCACAATGTCCGCACGCGTGACAAATTCCGTGCAGTTTCGACACACTGCCTCCGGCTTACAGCGACGCGCGCCGTCGCCCGGAGCACACAGCGTTCAAATACTTCTGTCGACTTGATGCAAACGTATTCGCTCGATCTTTCCGACCGCGTCGCCGTCGTGACCGGTGGTTACGGTGTGCTCGGTTCCAATCTCGCGTCGGGCCTCGCAGAGGCGGGCGCGCGCGTCGCGATCATGGGACGCAGGCGAGATGCCGCTGAGGTCAAGGCGGAAGAGATTCGCGCGACGGGTGCGGAAGCCATGGTCATCGTGGCCGACGTCCTCGATGATACCGAGGTGCGCGCAGCGCGCGACGAACTGCTGCGCAGCTGGGGTCGCGTGGACATCATGATCAACGCAGCAGGCGGCAACGTCATGCGCGCGCGGAACGACAACCGCAGCATCTTTGAAGTGCCACTCGACGCCTTCGACGAGGTCCTCCGTCTCAACCTGCACGGCACCGTCATCCCCGCCATGGCATTTGCCGAATCGATGGCCGCGCAGCGCTCCGGCTGCATCGTGAACATCTCGTCCATGGCCGCAAGTCGAGTGCTGAGCGGAGTGCTCGGCTATTCCATCGCGAAGACAGGCATCGAAAGTTGGACGAAGTGGATGGCCGTCGAGTTGGCGCGCAAACACGGGGATGGGCTTCGCGTCAACGCGATCGTGCCCGGGTTCTTCGTGACGACGCAGAACAAGCAGGTCCTGATCAATGAAGACGGCAGCTTCACCGATCGCTCGCGAAGCATCATCGAGCACACGCCCATGGGACGCTTCGGTCGCCCTGAAGAATTGATTGGCGTGGTGCGGTGGCTCTGTAGTGATGCGGCATCGTTCGTCACCGGCGCCGTCATCCCGGTCGATGGCGGGTACAGTTTGTTCAGCGGCGTCTGACGCATGCATCCAATCATTCGCCGGATTCTCGGCTCGCAGG
Source organism: bacterium (assembly GCA_039934235.1). GTDB lineage: Bacteria > Gemmatimonadota > Gemmatimonadetes > Gemmatimonadales > Gemmatimonadaceae > AG11. The sequence goes on from JBDTMO010000114.1 coordinate 2,168, forward strand.
AAACCGGGCTCGTTCTCGTCGTCGTGCTCGTGACGGTGGCGTTGACGCTCCTTGCCGGATCGCATCTCGACCGCAATGCGGGTGTCGTCGTGAACAACTTCTGGAATGCGAACACGCTGATCCAGACCGCCACCGACGCAAGCTTCTTCGCGATGATGGCCATTGGCGCGACGATGGTCATCATCTCCGGCGGAATCGATCTGTCCGTCGGCTCCATCTACGCGTTGGCCGGCGTGACGATGGCCATGACGTTGCGCGCGATCGGCCCGATGGGCAACGGCGCAACCGCGTGGCTCGCACTGTTGATCTGCGCTGGAATCGGTTTGTTGTGCGGACTCCTGAATGGCACGCTCGTCGTCATACTCCGCGTCCACCCGTTCATCATCACGCTTGGCACGATGTGGGTGTTGCGTGGCGTGGCGTTCGTCACGACCAAGGCAGAGAGCATCCTCGTGCCGACGTCGTTGACGCACGTGGCGAAGGCGTCGCTGGGAATGTCCGGAGGGCTCTACCCCGTGCCCATGCTGGCGATGATCTGCCTCACCATCGTTGGCGCGATTTATCTCACGCGCACCGTGATGGGCCGGCACATCTTTGCGTTTGGCGGCAATGTCGAGGCCAGCCGCTTCGCCGGCCTGTCCCTCGCCCGCATCCAGATTGGCGTGTTTGCAATTTCGGGTCTCACCGCGGGGCTCGCAGCGTACCTTGGCGCCAGTTTTTATGGATCCGCATCGTCGGGTGACGCGCAGGGCTACGAGCTGTACGTCATCGCGTCGGCGGTTGTCGGCGGCGCGAGCCTCATCGGCGGCAAGGGGAGTGCAGTGGGAGCGATGCTCGGCGCGCTGCTCATCGTGCTCATTCGCCAATCCATCCGTACCTTGCACTTCGACCAGAACTATGAGTGGATCGTGATCGGCTGCGCGATCATCGTCGCCGTCGTGATCGACCAATGGAGCACCCGCGTCACCGCTCGGCGTCTTGGCCGCGCGGCTGAAGGATCGCGTGTCAAAGCCTGACCATCACCTCGTGGAGAACACAATGACGGAGAGAGGACGACAACTGTTCGTTGCTGCAGTGCTTGGCGCAGGACTGGTCGCATGCAGTGGCGGTTCTGGTGGCGACAAGGCGGCGACGGCGGATACGAGCGCAAAGACTGCGACAGCCGCCGCCCAGCCCGGCGACAAGATCAACATCGCGATGATCGCCAAGAGTTCGTCGAATCCCGTGTTCCTCGCCGCGAGAACTGGTGCGGAGGCAGCGGCGAAAGAACTCTCCGAGAAGAACCACGTGCCCGTTGAAGTGGTGTGGCTCACGCCACCACAGGAAGACGGAGAGGTCCAGGCGCAGCGCGTCCGTCAGGCGGTAAACGACGGTGCGAGCGCCATCCTCCTCTCTGCATCGGACGCGGGTAAGGTGACTGGCGCGATCAACGACGCCGTCGATCGCGGCGTGCCCGTCATGATGTTCGACAGCGACGCGCCCAAGTCGAAGCGCTTTGCCTTCTATGGTGTCGATGACCACAAGACCGGCGCGACGACCATGGCCGAGCTTGCGACGCTGATGAATGGCAAGGGCAGGGTGGCGATCCTCGCCGGCAACCAGAATGCGCCCAACCTCCAGATGCGCGTGCAGGGCGTGAAGGACGAAGCCAAGAAGTATCCCGGCATCACGATCGTTGGCGCGTTCAACCACATCGAGACGCCACAAGACGCCGCGGCTGAAGTCATTCGGGCCAACAACGCATATCCGGACATCACAGGGTGGGCGATGATTGGCGGCTGGCCGCTGTTCACGCAGACGCTGCTTACCGACCTCAATCCGGCAAAGCAGAAAGTCGTCTCCGTCGATGCACTTCCCGACGAACTGGCATACATCGACAAGGGCATCGCGCCCGTGCTGCTCGCGCAGCCGGTGTACCTGTGGGGCGACGTGGGCGTGCGCACTCTCTTTGCGAAGGTGCACGACAAGAAGGATCCGGCGTCGCCAATCATCCCGATGGAGCTCGTGCGTGTTTCGAAGGACAACCTCGGCACGTGGGCGCGTCAGCTCCGCGACTGGGGCTTCGCGAACGTCGACCCGAAGTTCCTCGCGCTCAAGTAGCAGCCCGCACGCGATGAGCGAACCCGCCGTTCGATTCGAGCAAATCAGCAAGCGCTTTCCCGGCGTTCAAGCATTGAGCGCGGTCTCTCTCGAGATCGCCGAAGGGTCGTGCCATGCACTCTGTGGCGAGAACGGCGCCGGCAAGAGTACACTCGGAAAGATTCTGGCGGGTTTGCAGACTCCGGACGAAGGGACGATGTACGTCTTCGGACGCGAAGTGCATTTCACGTCGCCGCGTGACGCGAGCGCCGCTGGCATCGGCATGGTGCACCAGGAGCTCGCCTTCTGCGAAAACATGTCGGTCGCCGAGAACTTGTGTCTCGGCGACATTCCGCGGCGGCGCGGCCTGGTGGATTTCGCGGAGATGGAGCGTCGAGCCACGGCGTTGCTCGCGGAAACGGGCACGGTGCTCGATGTCCGCGGAAAGTTGGGCGAGCTATCGATCGGCAATCGGCAGATGGTGCAAATCGCAGCGGCAGTTGGCGGAGGCGCGCGCGTAATCGTCTTCGATGAGCCAACGAGCAGCTTGAGCCAGGTCGAAGCAGAGCGATTGTACGCGCTGATCGGCCGGCTCAAGGTGCGTGGCGTCACGTGTATCTACGTCTCGCATCGCATGCCGGAGATCTTCGCACTCTGCGACGCGGTCAGCGTGCTGCGAGACGGCGGACATGTGGCAACGTCGTCGACGAAGGCTCTCACCGAAGGGCGACTTGTCGAGATGATGATTGGGCGGTCGTTGGCGGAATACATACCGGTGCCGCGAGCGGCCGAGCGTGGCGACGAGGTCCTGCGTGCGGAGAAACTTTCGGCACCAGGACATTTTCAGGATGTGTCGCTCGCGTTACACGCCGGCGAGGTGGTTGGCCTTGCGGGTCTGATGGGCGCTGGTCGTTCGGAGGTTGCGTGCGCGCTCTTTGGGCTCGAGCCACTAAGCGGCGGCGAAATTTTTCTGCGCGGCGCGCGCGTGCGCATCGGGGACCCACAGCAGGCAATTCGGTACGGCATCGGATTTGTTCCGGAAGATCGGAAGCGTCAGGGGCTCGTGCTGTCGGAGAGCGCGATGCGAAATGCGTCGCTTCCAACGTTGGGGCGACTATCTCGCTTTAGCTGGATCTGGCGCAAGCGTGAGCGCAGCCAAACAAGCGACCTGTTCGAAAAGCTTCGTGTTCGCACGCCAAGCCTGGATGCGGTCGTTGCTGGGTTGTCCGGAGGAAATCAGCAAAAGGTGGTACTCGCGAAATGGCTGGCCGTGCGCCCACACGTGCTGATTCTCGACGAACCAACGCGAGGCGTGGACGTTGGCGCCAAGGCCGAAATTCACGCGCTCATTGGCGAGCTGGCTACGCAAGGAACGGCCATTCTCGTCATCTCGAGCGAGCTCCCGGAAATACTCAGGCTGTCCGAGCGCATTCTCGTGTTGCGCGAGGGTACACTTGTGGGAGAAGTCCGTCGAGAAGACGCCACGCAGGACGGATTGCTTCGGCTCATGGCAGGTATCGGCCGTGGCGACACAATGGGAGCAGTCGCATGAAGCATTCGTTCGCGCCAATGGAAAAACAAAGCCTCTCGGATCGCCTCGCTCGGCAAATCCGCGAATCGATTCAGGGCGGCGCCTTCCAGCGCGGCGACCGGCTTCCTCCAATCATGGAGATGGCGCGCCGCTTTGGTGTTGGGCATCCGACAATTCGCGAGGCGCTCAAGAAGCTCGAGGCCATGGGCGTCGTCGACATCCGTCATGGCTCCGGGGTATTCGTCAGCCGCAGCGAGGAAGTGCTCGTGCTCGCGAGTCCGGATTACAACGGAGCGGTCACGAAGAAGCTGTTGCTCGATCTCATTCGCACGCGCATTCCACTCGAGCTGCAGTCGGTGGCCGACGCGGTGCACCATGCGTCGCCAGAACACCTGAAGGAGATGCGGCGGCTGCTCACGGAAGCGGGACAGAGCCTCGGTAATGACGAGGTGCTGAACTCCATGAACATGAGCTTCCATCACCAGATCGCGCGCGGCTCGGGCAACACCGTACTCGCACAACTACTGGGCGTGTTGCACGAGTTGTTCAGGGAAGAGCAGCAGCTCCTGCTCGGTATTGGCAGTGGCGACCTGCGCGAACGTGATCATCGCGAACACGTGCGAATTCTCGAAGCGGTGGAGCTCCGCGACGAAGCGCTCGCGGTGGAGCGCATGCGCGCGCATCTCGAAGGCGTACAGGCGCTCATCAACCAGTGGGATCCGGACGTCAGTCTTCCGGACTGACGAATTACTTCTGCTTGACGGACACGCCCGCCTGTCCCCTGGCTTCGGCGCGCACGGTGAGCCCATCGCGGGTAACGAACAAACCGCGCACGGCGACAGAATCCACCGTCGCCGACAGTGTCAACACATCGCCGATCTTTCGGTTCAAGCCTTCGTAGAGCAGCGCCCTTCCGCGCGCCAGCACCGGCGCCGTGGCGATGTGGGCGCGCTTCCGAAGCTCCGTGCGCAACGCGTCCGATTTCATCCACGAATACGTCTGCACCAATTTGCTGTCTGTCTGCAAATCGAAATCGAGGTCCGGCACGGTGATCAAGTCGTGCGCGCGATCGATGCGTGGCGTGCCGATGAGCTGCAAGGAGCCGTTTGCATCGCCCGTGAACACCGCGGTGAGACCGAGACGCCCTTTGGGCTGCGGCAAAATCGTCACGCGGGTGAGCTTCACCGTGTGGCCGGATTGCGTAAACGTCTTCGCGCCAAGTGCCTCGGTGAGTTCACGGGATGCCGTGCCGTAATCGACCACTCCGTCCATGACGATATGATATCCGTCAGATGCCGTGTCGCGGCCCAGCGGCGGAAGCGCTCCTGGCACCACAACAGGCTCTGACGCTCCCGTTACAACGACGGGATGCGCGTCCAGGCTGACGGGCACCGTCAGGATCTTGCTGTGTCCACTCACCTTTCCCAGGCTCAGCCGCTCTGGGCCGAGTACGAGCCAGACGTCCTTCGTCAGCTGGATTGGGCGAGCGAGCAAACCCCACCATTCCGTGACCCGTTCCGTAAGATCGACTCCCGCAACCTTGCGATCGATATTCGGTAACTGGTCGGTCAGCGCGGAGCGTGCTGCACCCACGACTTGCTCCGTGACGTCCTTGTGGAGGATGCTGACGTCGCAGTGATCGCGGCCCTCGGTCGAGTAGGGCGCCACCGTGACGATGCGCGCCTTCGACGCCAGATGCCAGTTGCTCGTCAGCGTCAGCGGTGTCGCGAGCTCAACGACGAGCCTGGGTTGTTCCTTGCCCTGCCCGCAGCCCGCGCTGATTGTCGGCCCGATCGGCGGCTTGAAATATCCGCGCCCCTGATAGGAGATGGTCGCGCGAAGGTGCATCAAGTTGCCGTCGGCAAAGGCAGTGAAGGGCCCGCGCGTGGCTTCGAACGCATAGTGTCGGCGATCATTGTCCCCAACTTGTCGGACACTATCCATCGATCCGAAGCGCGTTGGGACGATTTGCTCGACGAGCCGCAGCACCGCAGTGAAATCGTATTGCAGCGGTACGCTCAGCCGCGACAGCTGGGCTGGCGCGGGTGCGGGCGCCGCGTCCGGCGGCGCTGGCACGGACGGCGGGGGAGCTTCTCGCGTGCATCCCACGACCAAGCTCGCCGCACTGAATGCGGTGACTGCTACTCGGCGCACAGCTGCATGCCCCACACTCAAGTGCATCTCCATGAAACGAGTCCGGTTGCAAGCTCGCCCGAAACATGCATTCGGGAACGCCATGGACGGAACAGGAGTTTCTCCGGAAACACAAACAAAATCGCGCGCGCGCGCTTCCGCGGTGCCCGCGTCGGCCGAGCACTGGGCGCGCAATTGGTGTGTCGTTGTCGTGCTCGGTGTCGCCGCCCTTATTGCCTTCGCGCTACTCGGCGAGAACGTGCTTCGTCATCAGACGTCGTCGTTCGACGTGGCGGCGCGAGCGTGGGTGCTGGCGCATCGCACACCGTATCTCCTCACGTTCTTTCGGTGGGTGACGACGATCGGTTCCGTGACGCCGATGGTGGTGTACGCGATCATTGGCGCGCTCGTACTCTGGTTCAGCGGCCGGCCCGTCGTTGCGTCGACCGTACTCGTGGCCCCTGCAGCGGCAGTGGTCGCCTACCTCGGCCTCAAGACGGTGTTCGCGCGCACTCGTCCGTCAGGCGTCGGCAACATCATCGAAGGGACGTACTCATTTCCGTCGGCCCATGCAACAACGTCGTCGGCGATCTGCTGCACGCTCGCGTACGTGTTCTGGCGAGAACGCCTTGTGCCCGGTGCTGTCGCGGCGCTCCTGGCGGTCCTCGTTCCCGCATGCGTTGGCTTCAGCCGAGTGTATCTCGATGTGCACTGGGCCACCGACGTCGCAGGAGGATGGAGCGCTGGTCTGGTCATCGCCGCACTATCGGCAGGTATGTACAACACGAGCCGCCGCTTTGGGGCACAACGGCATCGTTTCGAGGAAGACAGTTGACGACGATCGATCACGTCCGCCGCGCAAGGCGGTGGGCAGCACGCGGCCTGGTGCGCTCGACGTCGGCGGTTGTCGTGACGATTGGATGTTGCGTTCCAGCGCTTGCCAACGCGCAACCGCCCCAGCCTCAACCGTCTGCTCCACTGTTGAGCGGCCGGGATTTGGCGATCTTCGCCGGCGCGACACTCGGAGATGCCGCCATGACGAGACTGGACATCCGCCTCGCCCACGCGATGTACGATTCGCTGTATCAGGTCAGGCATCCCGGCATGACGAAAGCCGCGAACCGCGCGAGTCTCGTGACTGAAACGGCACTCATGATTACAGGCGGAACGGTGTGGGGCATTGCCCGCCTCAAACATGACGCCGGTACGGCAGATGTTGCACTGCACGCAACGGAGGCAGTCGCGTCCACAGCCATGGTCATTCAACTCGTTCGAGGTATCGTCGGACGCGGCCGGCCGTACGTGATCGACGAACAAGGTGAGAAGCGCAACGGCGATCCCTACGAATTCCAGTTTATGCGCGGGTTCACGAGCTTCAACTATCGCGCGTGGCCGTCAATGCATGCGATGGCGAGCTTCGCCGTCGCGTCCGCGCTTTCGAGCGAGATGCACCGGCGTGACACGCCAAATCGCGCCGTGATTGCTCCAGCGCTGTACGTCGGTGCGGCGATGCCAGCGCTCGCGCGAATGTACCTGGATCAGCACTGGGCGAGTGACGTCGCCATGGGAGTTTTCCTTGGCGTGTTTGCCGGGCAGAAGGCCGTGAACTACAGCCACGACCATGCGGACAATTACTTCGATCGGAAGTTCCTCAAGCCATCCCTGCGCGCCACGTTCACGCACGATGCGCGAGGACTCTCGTTCGCCGTCACGCCGTTCTAAGTCGCCGACATGAGTTCATGATGGGGCAGGAACGCTGGACGCGGCGGTGGTCAACTGCGGTGAGAGTAATGCTTTCGAACGGCCCTCACGCGGATTGACGCGGATTTGGCGGATCGACCCGGATCCTCGGCTACGGCTCCATTGTCAGCGCTCCGTGCGTCGAGCGAATGAGCGAATCGATTGCCCATTTGTCATCGGTGCGTGTCGGGCGCACGGTGGATCTGTGCGTTCACGGGAGCGATCCGCGTGCATCCGCCAAATCCGCGAAAATCCGCGTTGGAGTTGTTCAACGCTGTTCTCGAACGCCGTTGCAGCCGCGCCTCTCAGACACCATCAACATTTCACTCGCACGTCGTCCGGTTCGTCGAGTCGCTGGGATAAGGCGATCCCCAACTCTCTCCCGTAACTCACAACGCGAAGACGGCAGAATGTAGGGTGGGATCGCGCATGTGTGTCTGATTGATGGAACCAGACGCTGCGACCGTTTCGCTGCGAGGGGCCAGGGGGGAAGGACACAAGAGTCGGGCGTGCGCGTTCCGGTGGGGGGCGCGTAAGTCCGGCTCTTGTCGTTTCCGCATGTCGACTGCTGAATGGATTGCATAGACAAAAGGGCGGAAGCGCACTGGCGCTTCCGCCCTTCTCTTAACACCGAACCATGCTGTGCAGCACGTTGTGGTCCGGAGCGACCCGAAGGACCTGAACGCGCTATTGCCTGTCGTGGGCTCAGCCTTACGAGCAGGCTGGCCTGCCGCGCGGCAGCGCGATCGTGCAGTTCTTTGTCACGCCGTCCTGCGTGATCACGAGCTTCGCTGTCGCCGTACCATCGTACGTCACCACTTCGCGACGGGATGCGGAGGTGGGTGTCTTGCCGGTGTACGTCAGCGTCGCCGTCATCGAGCGAATCACTGAGCCCGCCGTTGGGTACGTTGGCCTGCCGCTTACGATGGGGATGATGATCCCGGATGTCGTGTCGCCAATCACGCGTGAGACCACAAACGTGCCAGCTGTGTCCTTGCCCGTCGTCGATTCTGTGCCTGCCGACGTGCCGTTTACGGTGCGCTGCGTGGCCGTGCTTGCCAAGCCGGTCACAGTGCGATCGCTGACGCTCGATACCGTCGTGACGCTGCTATCACGACGTGTGCGCGTGCCGGTCACCGACACATGCATCGCAATGGAATTGGTGGTGCTGTCTTGCGCAGCCTGGGCCGCGCCGGCCGCTGTCGTGTACGCCACCGTGCGGCTGATCGTCACGCCGTCGTGCGTTTCAGCGGCGCAGGTGACGATGCCTGTCGCCGCAGCGAACGTGCAGTTCGTCGATGACGAAAATCCGCCATGCTCAAATGGTCGTCCGCCGCCGAGTGGGCCGCCGAGGAAATCGATGCCGAAGCCACCGCCCATGAAATCGTGGCCGCCGCCCAATCCATTCGGGCCACGCTGGCC
>JBDTMO010000115.1:0-11045 GCA_039934235.1 bacterium
GACGCGAAGATGTGGCAGACGCCCTGGGACAAGACGCGTCCCCGTGATCCATTCGTCGATCGCCATGGGCGCGTCTGGTTCGTGGGGCAGCTTGGCAACTACGTCGCGAACCTCGATCCCAAAACGGGCGAGTTCAAGCGGTTCACCATCGAGGAAGGCACGCATCCGCACAACCTCGTGGTGGATGGCAAGGGAATGGTGTGGTTTACCGGGAACGCAAACGGTCGCATCATCAAGATGGATCCCGCGAGCGGAAAGCAGACGACGTTCATGCTCGACTCAGGCGTCAACGATCCGCACACGATGACCTTCGACAGGAAGGGCGACGTGTGGTTCACGGCGCAGAACTCGGGATGGGTTGGCAAGCTCACACAGGCCGACGGAAAGATTCGCCTGTGGCGCATGGAGAAGGGATCGCGACCCTACGGCATCCTGCTCGATTCGCACGATCGGCCGTGGTTCGACTTGTTTGGGACGAACAAGATCGGCTCGATCGATCCGGCGTCCGGCGACTTCAAGTCGTATGTCCTTCCGAATGATCGCACGCGGCCACGCCGGATTGCGATCACCGCAGACGATGCGATCTGGTATGGCGATTACACACGCGGCTATCTCGGTCGTCTCGATCCGAAGACTGGAGCAACCGAAGAGTACGCCACATGGTCTTCGACAAGAACAGTCGGCAAATCTGGTTTGGTGGCGACGCAAACATGATCGGCCGGTTGAACGTATCATCGCCGCCGCTCGTGCCGTAGCAGACTTTCCACTCGCGACCCAACCCGGAGCTCTGATGGGAAGAGAAATCGTGACGGAGAAGGACGTCCAGCTCGCAAACACGAGAGCACAATCCGGCGGCACGGTTGCCAAGGGAGGAACGAGCGCCGCGCCGAAGAAGGCGGATGAATACAGCGACCGGTTGATGAAGAGCATCCCGGCGGATGTCGTGGCACTCTACATCTTTCTCGCCGGTCTCGTACGCACAGATCCCACCGCACCTGGCTGGCTACTCTGGGCGATCTTCATTTTTCTTGTGCCCGGGACATGGGCGTACCTCGCTGTCGTTCTGAAGGTCAAGAAGAAAGTGCAGCTACTCATCTCCACCGTCGCATTTGTGGTGTGGGTGTTCTCGCTGGGCTCCGAGAATCCCTTCAGCACCCTCGTGTGGTACAAGCCGATCTTTGGCGCCGTCCTCCTGCCGGTCTACACGTTCGTCGCTGCGCTGGTGAAGCCGGAAAGCGCCGGCGGTTGATCAGGGACACTCTCTTTTAGAGGACCGATCATGTGCGACACTGTCGCGGGCCAGCTCATCATCAGCTTTGCGTCACTGGACGAGGCGGGGCATGCCTTGATCGATGACATCAAGAACGAAGCGATCGAACATGTGTCGTTCAGGGGAAGCCTGCGCGAACGCTTCGCGTCGCTCGAACTCAAGATGCCGGACGATTTTCCCTTCGAGTTCCATCTCGTCGAGGTGCCTGCTGGTACGGAAGCGTTCAAGGCCAACTACCTCCAGTTCTTCTACAAGCAGCACATGCTGGCTGCGCTCAGCACCTTGCCCAACGACGTACTGGGCCGGTCCGACATGCAGTTCAGCGTCATGCCGAATCACGTCCTCTCGCTCGCGCAGGTATCGTCCGGCGGCGCGAAGGTGACCGCGATTGACTTTACCTTCGACCCCATTCACGCGACGTATCGCTCGATGGTTGGCATGTCGGCGCCATCATCCACCGGAAAGGGCGTGCGCATTGCGATCCTCGATAGCGGCATCGCGCCCGATCATCCAGCGACCGTGATTCGCCGTCGCAACTTCGTCAATCCGCTGGCAAAGTGGGACGTCGATGACGATCACGGGCACGGCACGGTTGTGTCGCTCATCATCCATGACCTTGTGCCCGACGCAGAATTCGTCGTCTTCAAGATCGCCGACGATGCGGGGCGCATCAGCGAATGGGACGCGGTCGCTGCCCTCGCCGCCTGCTCCGACGTCGACGTCGTGAACCTCAGCGTTGCCTTCGGACTCGGCGACCGCAAGTGCAAGACATGTGGCCGCGAATCGCACTCGTCGCGGTCGTCCGTTTTCGAGTCGACGCTGGGCCATTACGCGACCTCGAGCCGAGAGCCGCTGTTCGTTGCCGCCGCTGGGAATGCGAGTGATCCCGCGCTCGCGTATCCCGCGCGATTCGGCCAGGTCCTCGCGGTGGGCGCGATCACGAGCAAGTACTCTCTCTCCTCGGAGAGCAACTTCGGCGACCTCAATCACGTGTTGGCGGCACATACGAATCACTTCGTCGCACCAGGCGGAGAGCCCGGTCCAGCGGGCGCCGAGAGTGTTGGTACCTTCAAGTCATCGCCCGGCGCGTGGCACGGAACATCGCTGGCCGCGGCGTACGCGACGGGCATTACAGCCTGCCGCTACGCCACGAGCGGTACGTCGGCGCACGTGGCGTCCGCGGTGTTGCCGTCGGCGCGAGCAAGCGCCGATACGAGCCACTTCGGTTCGCACGACTATGTGAAGCACGGCCACGGTGTACTGCGCAGTTGAATGTCTGCGCGCCAGCAACCACCACGCGACCGGAGGCTTCGACTAATCGGCACCACACCTTATCTGTCATCCCGCATGAGCGAAGCGAATGTCGGGATCTCGTCTCGCGGCGGCGTGATCCGGCCACGCGCGACATATTGAGGATCCCGACACGAGCGGTTGCTCGTGCGGGGATGACAACATCGCGCTGCGGGCACCTGTCGTGTCAACCACACACCGGTAATCATGAAACTCATACTCACCATGCTCGCGCTCCAGCAGCCGCAATCAGCGGCACCCGTGCCGGAGATCGCGCGCATTATCGTGTCGCCGCCAAGCCGCAGCATGATTGCCGGTGACACGCTTCGTCTTCGAGCAGAAGCGCGTGACGCGCAGAACAACGTCATTCCCGGCGTCACGTTCCGATATCGACTCGGTGCTGCGGCGCGGTTCGAAGGCCGGGTCGATTCCCTTGGTCTCGTAACCGCGGGCTCGACGAGTACGCTGCCCATCACTGTCACCGCGACACTTGCCGGAGCGAAACCGCGCTTCGAGATCATCGAGATCAAGGCGCTCGCTGGCCCCGCCGCGAGCATCGACGTTTCACCCGCGACGACGAAGCTCGTCTCCGGCCAGCGACTCCGCCTGACGGGCCGAGTGTTCTCCGCAGGTGGTGACAAGCGCGCCGATGTCATCTCGTGGAAAAGCTCGAATCCCGCTGTCGCTAGTGTCAGCGCCGCTGGACTCGTGACCGCTGCCGGCCCAGGTTCGGCGAACCTCACTGCGAGCGCCGGTGGTATATCCAACCAGCGCGCCATTCAGGTCGTCGGCGGACCAGTCAGCTCGATGACTCTTACGCCGGCCACCGTAGAAGCACGTACCGGCGACGTCATCCGCCTTGCCGTGACCGCAAAGGATGCACGTGGGAAGGCCATCGATGGACTTACACCAACGTGGAGCTTCTCGCCCGGGCACGGCGTCATGGACGACGACGGTGCCTTCGTGGGCTACGAAGATGGCGACTACACAATCACTGCATCATTTGGCAGCAAGACAGTCGACGCGACCGTGCATCTGACGCCTCGCGACGTGCGTCGTCCGCTCGCGCTCGTGGGTCGCCTGGCTCGCAGTCGGTTCAGCACCGAAGAAGTATGGCTGCATCAAGACGGCAAGCACGCCTACCTTGGCTCAGGCTCCGGCGGTGACGTCCTTTACGCCCTCGACATCAGCGATCCGTCGAAGCCCACCGTCACCGATTCGGTCATCACCAACACGCGCCGCGTTAACGACGTGATGACCTTTCCCGACGGAAAGTTCCTCGTGTTCACACGCGAAGGCGCGAGCGACCGCAAGAATGGCATCGTCATCTGCTCCATCGATGATCCCGCCCATCCGAAAGTGATTGCCGAGTACACCGAGGGAGTCACCGGCGGCGTGCATTCCGTTTTCGTGAATCGCCAGGAGAAATACGGCACCTTCATCTATCTCACCAACGATGGCACGGGCGCGTTGCATGTACTCGATGTCAACGACCCGTATCATCCCAAGGAAGTCGCGCGGTGGAAGACCGAGGGGCGTCCTGACGCTGGCCGCTCACTGCACGACATCGACATCCGCGATGGTCTCCTGTACGCGTCGTACTGGAATGACGGACTCGTCGTCCTCGACATCGGCAATGGAATCAAGGGCGGAGCGCCGTCGCACCCCGCGTTCGTGTCGCAATACAAGTACGACCTGAATGCGTTGTACAAGCAGGCGGAAGTCGACGGTGGTCCAGGCTTCATCCGCGGAACGCACACTGCATGGCGGCACAACAACTACGTCTTCATTGCGGACGAGGTGTTTCCGGCCAGCTACCAGAAGGGAACGAAGGACGCGGCGGCCAGTCGCGCATACGGGCGTTTGCAGGTGCTCGACGTGAGTGACATTGCGCATCCAAAATCTGTCGCGTGGTACGAGCCCGAATACGGCGGCGTACACAACGTCTGGGTGCTCGGCGACACGCTCTACATGGGCGCGTACAATGCGGGTTTTCGCGTGTTCGACATCAGCGGCGAACTCCGTGGTGACTTACGCGCACAGGGCCGCGAAATCGGACACCTCAATACCGCCGACATGGACGGCCACATCAAGAACTCCGCAATGACGTGGGGTGTCGTCGTCAACCCGAAGGATGGGTTGGCGTACGTGAACGACGACAACAACGGGCTGTGGGTCGTTCGCATCGAACCGAAACCGAAAGTGGTGCCCTGATCTCAGGGCGTCCACCAATACGACCATTTCACCTGCAAGACGTTCGTCATCGGCGCGCGGGCGAGTCCGCGCGCCGCATCGCCGATAGTCCACGTGCGTCCGTCCGACAGGCCGCTGCGCTGCTGGCTCCACACGACGAACAGTGCGGAGCCGGGGCGGTATTCCCAACGTACCACGGCATTGCCGAGCAGGTCTCGCGTGCCGAATGATGGATCGGCGAGTCCGGCGGGCAGCCCAGGCAACGCACGCACCCTCTGCAGCGCATCCTCGGCGCGCGCGTTTACGACCGTGCCGTAGTCTGCGTACGTAGCAGTTCCCACGAGTGGCTGCGCAAAGAGCTGAAGCGTAAGACGCGACGAGAACGACACGTCGGTGCGCATGATGATCGACGCCGTTCGCTGATGCAGCCGCGCCAGGATATCGTGCGTGCCGGTTGAGTCACGCGTCAGTCCGACCAGCTGCCACGCGCGGTCGTCGTTCTCCACTGTCGCCCCGAGCTCGATGCGGACGTGATCCACGACGCGTGAGTCGATGTTGGCGGAAAGTGTTCTTCCGCGGCTCACCGGCGCGTTCTCGCTGAAGGTGCTCGCGCTCGCGGTGAACAGTGTCCGTTTACGCGAGTCGGAGTGAACGGTGCCCGACCACGTTACACGCGGCGGAAGCAGCAGGGCCGCGCCGCCGCGCAATGCATCAGTCGACAGCGCACCGCCGTCGTAGTTCATGGCGGCGGTACCACCCCAATCACTCTGCAACAGGTCTGCGCCCACGTTGACGTTCGCCACCAGCGCGCGACGCTCGCCGCCAGTGCTCCACCCGGCGCCCAACTGATCGCTCCCCACCGACCATCGGCGAAACGGTCCCTGCGGCGCAGACTGTTGGTACTTGATGGAACTGGTGGCGATCGCCCAGTCCGATGACCGCTGAAATCCGACGTCGTTGGCCTCGAAGCCTGGCGACATCTCTCGCGCCGCCACGCTCCACAACCAGTGCTCCCCCGCCACTCGGCCCAATGTCACTTGCATCGCGTGCCCCGTGAGCGACGTCGCCGTGGAGTCGTTCCTGTATTGCGCGAGATGCTCGGCATCTGGCCTCAGGAGGTAGTGGTCAGGCGAAGCCTCCACTGCGCGGATGGCCGATGCAGAACCGCGCAGGTCGCTCGCGGCCGCCCATGCTGTCACTTCATACTTGTCGTTCGCAAAGCGATGGCGCGCATCGGCGCCCAGTACCACGGCGCGATGCACGAGCTGCGGCGCGTTGACGACACCGGCATCCGCCTCGGCGCGATTGACGATGGTCGTGATTACGCCGAGCGCGCTCGCTCCGCGTCGGAAGTCGCGCTTGGCGCGCGCTACGACGTACTGCGTTGCCGGTTCAACGGTCACATTGCGTGCGCCGGCATTCGAATCGGCCACGTTTGCGGTTC
Organism: bacterium; assembly: GCA_039934235.1. Taxonomy (GTDB): domain Bacteria; phylum Gemmatimonadota; class Gemmatimonadetes; order Gemmatimonadales; family Gemmatimonadaceae; genus AG11. The sequence goes on from JBDTMO010000115.1 coordinate 6,198, forward strand.
CCTCGGCGCTCGATGCCGCGAGCAGCCCCACGGAGATGCCGCTTGTCGTGCGCCCCTGAAGTTTGGCTGCGCCGAGCAACTCGGTGAATGCGGGCGCGTCGAGCACGTAGCTGGCCGGTGGCACGTTGCCACGCGGCGCGCGTCCGATGCGTCGAGAGTAGAATGGGCTTTCCGTTGCGAGCGAGATATCGCGCGAGTGAAAGCGGAGGCCGATGCCACTGCTGCCGTTGAACGAGAAGAGATCAGAACCCTCGACGAAGAACGGTCGTTGCTCAGGGAAGAACGTCTCGTACGACGTGAGGTTAACCTCGGATGGATCCGCTTCGACCTGGCCAAAGTCCGGGTGAATCGCGAGAACGAGGTCCAGCGCAGGGGTGATACGCGTCTTGATGTCCGCGCCGCCGAGAAGGGTGGATCCGCGAGGCAGGCGCGCGCTATCGTAGTCGCCCGTTCGCGTGGGGGAATGCGCGGCTCGTGTGGCGACGTAGGGAGCGACCTCGAGATCGGCGCGACGGCGCGGCACGACGATGCCGCGGACCTCGCTGAAGCGCGACACGACCCCCACCACCGTGGGCAGTCGCGGAGACCAGTTGGACACCTCGCCGCGATGCGGTGTGTACCGGTAGACGTTGAGGCCCACGGTGATCGTCGAGTCGGCGCCAGCGGCATGGTCGCGCGCGCGGAGCGCGAGCTGCGAAAAGGGGATGCGATACTCGACAGTCCAGCCGAGGGAATCGATGATGGACGTGGCTTCCCACACGCCGTTCCATGCGGGGTCATAGTTCACGTCGTCACTCCAGAGCCCGTCCACTTGCACGCCGCGCGGATTGACGCCGAGGCTGACGGCGGTCCGGTGGTCGTGTCGACTGTCGATCTCGACGAAGATCCAGTCTGACGCGCCTTCGTCGTCGCGACGCGGGTATGGTGCGATGATGGAGTCAGGGTGCGGATCGAAGGCGCGCACGCCGACGTAGAGTGCGGCGTCGTCAAAGAGGATGCGCACTTCGGTTCGCAGGTTGGCCGCGGCGCCGGGCCGCGGGCGCGACTGCACGAAGTCGGACAGTACGGGCGCGTCGTGCCACGCGCTGTCGTCCAGACGCCCATCGATGTGCGGCGGTGCATACGTGCGCGAGGCCCATGCCACACGTGGCGCGATCCGGGCGCTGTCGAGTGAACGGGTTTGCGCGGTGGCCGTCGCTGCGGCAGCGAAGAGCACCACCGTGGTGACGCATGCGTGCCGAAGCGTGCCCTGGAAGGAAATCGACATGGATCGCATAATGGGCTAAAGGCTTATTGACCATTATGAGACACCAGTGCCCAAGCGCGCAAGCGACGCTCTGTGCGCGACGCGTGTGCGAACTGTGCGCGACCTGTGCGCGCCCGCGGAGCCTACAGTTTCGCGAGGTGGCGCTTCACCCGTTCGCGGTTGCCGCACTCTTCCGATGAGCACCATCGCCGAGAGTGATTCTTGCTGCGGTCGACGAAGAGCCAGCCGCAGGGCGCTCCGGCACATTCGCGCGTGCGGACAAGCTCGCCCGACTGGAGGAACGCCGTGGCGGCAATGGAGATGCGCCACAGTGGTGCGTCGAGCGGGGGAGCCGCTTGGTCCCAACCCAGCGCAAAGCCATCGGCTGTCTGCGCGAAGCGCGAGTGCGCGAGCGCATCGACGTACGCGGCGCGCACGACTTCCACGTCCGCTTCCTCGGCGAGCGTTGCCTGGACAAACGCGCGGCACACGCGGTACAGCGCTTCGCGGAACGCGGTGGCACGTTGGCGTGTCCGTTCCGCTTCGCGCGGCGAACGTTCCGCCGCCGCCACGAGCTGTCTGGCTTCGTCCGGTGTGTGGAGTCCCGCGCGGTCTGCCCACATGGCCAAATCCGCGTAGGACTCCAGCCACTCCGACGGCGCGTCACTCGCGTGCCAACCGGCCGTGTTCACGAAGTCCAACGCGACGTTCCCGCCGCGCAACGGGATGGCGCTGACGCGCGTGTCGTATGTGTTCGACATGACCGTACCGTACTGCACGCGAGGTGGTTCGCGCCAGTACGTTGTCGTCCTTGCGAGCGAAGCGACTGCCAAGGTTGTCATCCTGAGCGAGCGGAGCGAGTCGAAGGATCTGCACCCCCTCCTGAGCGAGCGAACGCGCGCGGCACGGGGGCGCGTGGACGGTGGAGCCGTAGCCGAGGATCCGCGTCGATCCGCCGCATCCGCGTCAATCCGCCGCATCCGCGTCAATCCGCGCTAAGCCGTTCTAGCGCATCACCCCACAACACATCGACGACGGCGGCGAACAACTCGAACGCGGATTTACGCGGATCTGGCGGATCGACGCGGATTGCTCCTTGCTAGGTACAGCCGCTACGGTGCGCCCCCGGACGGAGGACACGCGGAGTCAATCGAATTGCTTGATCTCGACGCGACGAGGGATGACAGGACGGAGGTGTTGCAGTGACCAGTTGAAATCACACCTGCACCCTGCGCTGCGCAAACAGCACGTGCAGGTCCTTCGCTTCGCTCAGGACGACAACGCGTGTACAAACAGCGCCGCTGTCGGCTTCTCGCTGCCGGTCAGCAGGTGCCGAGGTGTCGGATTGCCAGCAACGCGCTGGTAGTAGTCGCCCAAGCCCTCGTCGACATATCGCTCGCTCGCGAAGCGCTCGAGCAGCGGACGCAATGTCGGAATGATCTGGTCGACCTTGACGTCACCCGCAAACAGGTCCGCGAGCCTGTCACCACGCAACCCGCCTCCCACGAACACGTGATACACCCCCGGACGGCGACCCACGAGTCCGATGTCCGCGTTATACGGACGCGCGCAACCATTCGGACATCCAGTCATACGTACCGTGAGCGGAACCGAGCTGACGTTGAGCTGCTCCAACTCGCGCTCAAGCAGCTCGAGCACTCCGGGAAGCGCACGCTCCGACTCGGCAAGTGCGAGCCCACAGGTCGGCATGGCAGGGCAAGCCATCGAGTAACGCACAACATTGCTCAACTCGCCGTCGCCTCGAACGCCATGTGCTGCCAATATCCGTCGCAGCGTCGGGACGTCGGACTCCGTCAAGTCGGTGAACAGCACGCTTTGCATCGGCGTGAGACGCACGCCCGGTCGTAGCGTCGCCACGATCTCCCGCAATGCGGTCCGCGTTCGTTCGCCGTCTCGATCCGCGACACGTCCGCTCTGCACAAACACGCCAGCAAAGAATCGTCCGTCGCCCTGCGGATGCACTCCGAGGAAATCGTGCTGCTGTGGAGCAGGAACCACCGATGGCGCATGAAGCGTAAACGGCACACGCTGTCGCAGTTCTTCGAGAAACCGCTCGGCGCCCCATCTTTCGACAAGATACTTGAGGCGCGAGTGCCGGCGATCGCTGCGATTTCCCTCATCCCGATAGAGCTCGACGACCGCTCGAACGGCCGCGACAGCGTTCGCTGGCTCGACAAACGCCAACGTCGTGGCGAGACGAGCAAACGTGCTGGCCTTGTTGTGCGTCATGCCGAGTCCCCCGCCGACGAGCAGGTTGTAGCCGAGCACTCGGCCCTCGCTCGTGATGGCCACGAGCCCGCAGTCGTAGCTGTAGATGTCGACGGAGTTGTCGCTGTCGATGGCGACGCCTGCCTTGAACTTGCGCGGAAGATACGCGTCGCCATACACCGGCTCGTCGTCGCGACTGTCCGTCACGCGTTCGCCGTCGAGCCAGATTTCGTAATAGGCTCGCGTGCGCGGCTGCAACACGTCGGCAAGTTCGCGGGCAGTGGCCTGAACGGCGCGATGCACCTCGTCGTCGATCGGAGCCGGACTCGCCATCACATTGCGCGATACGTCGCCGCATGCGGCAATCGTCGTCAGCAGCGCCTTGTTGATCTCGACGAGCAGTGGCTTGAGGTCGCCCTTGAGCACGCCGTGGAACTGGATGCTCTGTCGCGTGGTGATGCGCAGTGTGCCATTGCCAAGGCTGTCTGCCAATGCATCGAGCGCCAGGTATTGGTCCGCCAGGAGTACCCCACCAGGAATGGTGAGACGGATCATCATCTGCCACGCCTTTTCTTCCGGCGCACCGCGCTTTACGCGCTTGTCACGGTTGTCCTGCTGATAGATGCCGTGAAACTTGAGGAGGACAGTGTCATCATCGTCGAAGCGCGGAACATCCGACACGACGGCTTCCTGCAATCCACCGCGCAGCCGCCGGCTCGCGATCTTGACCAGCTCGACGTGCGACGGCGCGGGCGCGGCATCGAGTGCGACATCATCGACAGGCGGTTCAATAGACGTCATTGGAATCACTCCTTGGGTTGTGTTCGAGTCGCAATGCGCGTCAGCGTTGTCGTGCCGCCGATCGCCTCAGTGTGGATGCCGCATTCGAGCTTTTCACCCGACCAGCGGCCGGAGCGTGGATTGGACGGATCCGTGGGTCGTTGCGTGCATGGCTCGCAGCCGATGCTCGTGTAGCCCTGCTCGTAAAGCGGCAGGAGAGGTATGCCGCGAATGGACGCGTAGGTCTCGATATCGTGCGTGGACCAATTCGCGAGCGGATTCGCCTTGCGCACCTCGTGTCCGTTTGGCAGACGAACCGGGGCGGCGTCGGCAAGCTGCGCGCGCGACGGAGACTGGTCGCGGCGCAATGCCGTAAACCAGACGTCGTGCGCTTCGAGCGCGTCGAACAGCGGATCAACCTTGTGGCGCGCGCAGCACGCATCCGTGCTCGTCTGCCAAAGGCCCGGTAGCGGAGCGCTGGCGCGCACGTTCACGAGATTGAGCCGCCATTGTTTCACGAGTCGGTCGCGATACGCGTAGGTCTCGGCAAAATGATGAACGGTGTCGATGAAGAGCACCGGGATGTCGGGCCA
>JBDTMO010000116.1:0-11026 GCA_039934235.1 bacterium
GATCGATCTCGATCACACTCTTCCACGCATTCTCCGACAACGTTTCGGATGGCGCATAAAAATTCCCCGCAGCATTGTTGACGAGCAGATCGATGCGACCGTGCGCATTCGTGACATCGGCAACCATCGCACGAACGCGTTCGGTGTCGCGTACGTCGACGGCAAGCGCACTTGCCTTGCCTCCCGCGCCCACGATTTCGGCGGCTGCCGCCTCAACGCGCTCGATCTTGCGACTCGCGAGGACGACGTGCGCGCCGAGCGCCGCGAGCAGGTCAGCGATGCCTCGTCCGATGCCGCTGCCGCCGCCCGTAATCAATGCGACCTGACCGTCGAAGAGACCTTCGCGAAAGACCGAGTGCGTCATCGAAGTCGTGGTCACGTGTGCGCTCCGGGAGCAAGTTCTGGATTACAGGCTGGACGGACGTGCAGATCCTTCGACTCGCTTCGCTCGCTCAGGATGACAACGGGTTCGCTTCGCTCGCTCAGGATGACAACGGGGTCGCACACGTCGAAGAGCGCAGCCGCCAGTTCTTCGGCTTCTTCTTCGGGCGCGAAGGACAGCGCGAGCGACAGCTGGCTCACTGGACCGAACGAGCGCCGATGATGAGGCGTCGCACCGTGTGACGCCAGCCCCGCGTGGTGATCCGGCGTGCCGTAGCCGACGTTCGTTTCCCAGTGGTAATGCGGATGCCGGAGCGCGAGTGCGCGCATGAGACGATCGCGCGTCACCTTGGCGATGATGGACGCGCAGGCAATCGAGTGACAGCGCGCGTCGCCACTGACGACGGCGGTGTGCTCGATGCCAAGCGTGCGGATCTTGAGTCCATCGATGACGACATGGTCAGGCGTCACCGCGAGCCTCGTGATCGCGCGACGAATCGCGAGCACGGACGCGTGATAAATATTGAATCGATCGATTTCGCGGACGCTCGCTGCACCAATGGAGAGCGCGAGCGCGCGCTCATGGATGCGGCCCGCGAGTTTCGCGCGCTCGCCGCCGGTGAGCGTCTTGGAATCATCAACGCCGCGAATGGCACGGGCGTCGCTGGGCATGACGACAGCGCATGCGACAACGGGGCCCGCGAGGGGGCCCCGTCCGACTTCATCCACACCAGCGAGCAGCGGGCCACGTGCACTCCGCAGATCACGCTCGATCGCGCTCCATTTCCGCATGGAGTTCCGCGACCGCGCCGCTTACTTGGCCGCGGGAGCCTGCGGAGTCTTCGCCTTCATCTCCTTGATGCGCGTGGCCTTACCGGTCAGGCTACGCAGGTAGTACAGCTTCGCACGACGGACTCGGCCACGACGCACGACATTGATGTCGGCGAGCATGGGGCTGTGCAGCGGGAAGATGCGCTCGACGCCAACACCGTTGGAAATCTTGCGGACCGTGAAGGTCTGGCTGACTCCAACACCTCGGCGGGCGATGCAGACTCCCTCGAATGCCTGGATGCGCTCCTTCTCCCCTTCCTTCACACGGACGTTGACGCGAACGGTATCACCGGCGCGGAACGCTGGGAGATCGCGGAGCCACTCTTTCTGGGTTTCGATGAAGACATGCATGGGACGACTGGTTCAGGGCTTAACTGGAATAGACTTGGGAACTTAGCGGGGGCGCAGCGTGGAGTCTACCCCCACGAACCACGGTGAACGGTGAACGGCGAACGGTGAACGGTGAACCGTGAACCGTGAACCGTAACCGCGAGCCGCGAGCCGCTCGCCGAGAGGTCAGTACGGCAGGCGTTCAGGGACTGCAGGGCTGATGGCAAAGGCTCGAGGCTCTCCGTCAGTGTTCTTCCGCCCGCCCGAACAGGAGCTCGACATCAGGCCGGTGCTCGGCAGGAGCGATCACGTACACATAGTCTCCCGGCTCGATGCGCGTCGCGCCCGACGGCGCGATGAGCGCGCCGGCCCGCTCGAGCATGCTCACGGCAGCGCCCTGAGGGAACGGAATTTCGGATATCAGCGCACCCGTCACGGCGAGTTGTGGCGAGATGAAGTAGGCGCGCAGTTCGTCGCCGAGGGGAGCGTGCGCGTCGATCTCGATCATCGCCTTGGGAGGCGGCGGCGCCGCGGATTTGACACGGAGAAGGCGCGTCGCCCATGGAACCGTGGCGCCCGGAACTATCGCGCCCACCACAACGATGAAGAACACGACGTCGAACAGCTGCCGGGCGCCGTCCACGTTCGCCATCACGGGAATTGTCGCAAGGACAATTGGCACCGCGCCGCGGAGCCCCACCCATCCGACGTACGCAGACTCGCGCCACCGGTAGCGAAACGGAGCAAGACATACGGCCGTGACGAGCGGCCTCGCGACGATCGCCAGGAACAACGCGAGCGCGAGCCCCACAGGCGCGACTTGCCATACGCGAGACGGAAAGACGAGCAGTCCGAGCAGCAGGAACATCAACACCTGGCTCAGCCACCCTAGCGCGTCATGCACGCGCCGAATGCCGACGGCGTGTGGCAGTGTTCCGCTGCCGAGCATCACTCCGGTGACATACACCGCCAGGAATCCGCTCCCGTGCAGCAGCGTCGTGACGCCGAACGACAGGCACGCGATCGCGAGCGTGAACGCGGGATACAGACCAGCGGCCGGAAGCCGGATGCGCAGGATCAGCCATTTGCCCGCATATGCGATTGCCACGCCGGACAGCGCGCCAACCGTCATCTCGATTGCAACGGCACGCGCGATGACCAGCGGCTCCGCGGTCCGGCCGCTCACGAGCGCCGCCGTGAGCGCCGTCGTGAGAATGACGGCCATGGGATCGTTCAGACCGGACTCGACTTCCAGCGTGAGCCCCACGCGTTGACGCAGCCGCGTCCCCGTTGCCGTGAGCACCGAAAAGACTGCGGCAGCATCGGTGGACGACACAATCGCGCCGAGCAGCATCGCCACTGGCCACGCCACGCCGATGGCATGCGCTGCCACAGCGACGAGTCCCGCGGTCGCCACGACGCCGATGGTCGCCAGCACCGCGGACGGAAACAGCACGGAGCGCGCTGCGCTGAACGACGTGTTCAGTCCACCGTCGAACAGGATGAGCACCAGTGCTGTGGTGCCCAAGCGGAACGTGAAGTTGTAGTCGTCGAAGGGGATGTGGCCGATTCCCTCTGTGCCGGCAAGCACGCCCACCAGGAGAAACAGCAACGCCACCGGCAACCCGAGTCTCGCCGACGCTCGGCTCAGCCCAACGCTCGCAATGAGCAGCGTGCCGAAGGCAGTCAGCATGACCGCGGTGGCTACCGGCTCGGTGCCGATCATGTGAAACTCAAACCGTCGCGCGCTGAATCGCTCGTGCCTGGGCATTCACAGCCGCAAGAGCACGTGCAACTGCAACTGCAACTGCAACTGCAACTGCAACTGCAACTGCAACTGCAACTGCTAATCACGGATTGCGCGGAAACACGCGGATAGGGCAACTGCATTTTTTGTTTTGTTTTATCCGCGCTTTGTCCGCGAAATCCGCGATAGTCAGTTGCAGTTACCGTTGCAGGTCCTTCGCCACGCTCAGGGCGGCAGTTCATGCGGTGCATTACCTCGCCGGAGGCCCTACCACACGCTCCCCAGTCAAGCGCTCGCTTTCGCGCTGTCGCCACTCGGCGATCTTCTTGTGATCACCACTCAGCAGCACCTCCGGCACAACGTGGCCGCGGAAATCAGGAGGCCGTGTGTAGCTTGGCGCCGACAGGCCGCGTTCCCAGAAAGAGTCGCCGTATGCGCTTTCCGGGTCGCTCATTGCGCCGGGCAGTAGTCGCACGGTTGCATCGATGATGGCGAGAGCGGCCGGCTCGCCGCCGCTCAAGACAAAATCGCCGAGCGAGAGTTCTTCGGTCGCAAGATGATCGGCGACACGCTGATCGACGTCCTTATAGTGACCGCAGAGAATCGTGAGCTGCTCGCCTGCGGCAAAGCGCACCGCGTCTGCCTGCGTAAAGCGACGTCCGCGCGCGCTCATCAGTACAATCGGCGGTGTTGCACCGAGCGCTTCGACGGCCTCGAAGAATGGTGCGGGCTTCATGACCATACCCGGTCCGCCGCCGTAGGGCGTGTCGTCAACGGTGCGATGACGATCGTGGGTGTAGTCGCGAAGGTCGACGACATTGAACGTCACCGCGCCCGCCGCCGCCGCGCGCGACGGAATGCTCAATCCGAGCGGCGCGGTAAAGAAGTCGGGAAAGATGGTGACGACGTTGATGATCACTCGAGCAGTCCCTCGGGCGGCGTGACCACGATGATGCGCTGCTCCTTGTCCACGGATGCGATGGTCTGGTCGTCGTACAGCAGGAGGACGGTCTCGCCATCCCGCGGCTCGGCAAGACGTACGTCGAGCGCGAGGCCCTGCGGAAGGTCGTAGAGCTCCTCGACTGTGCCGACGGTCGAACCTCCTGCGAGGTCGACTCGCATGCCGATGAGATCGTGGAGATACACCTCGTCGTCCGCTGGCGGCGGCACTTCGTCGGCGGGGAGCAGCAAGTAGCGTCCGCGCCAGAGCTCTGCGGCATTCCGCTCCGGCACCTCATCGAAGCCGACGAGGAGGCCTTCGTTGAATGGGCGCACGGAGCGGATATGCAGCTCCTGACGCGCCGGGCTGATGTCGCCCGAGGCCGTCCCCGCGAAAACACGATGGCCGGGCGCGAAGACCGCGTCCGGCGCATCGGTAATGGCTTCGACGACGACTTCGCCGCGGATGCCGTGGGCCTTGCGAACGAGCCCGACGATGATGAAGGAGGAAGGTGTCATGGCGAAAGTGTCCTCCCGAGCGCAGCGAAGGACCTGCTTTTCAATGAGAGAAGCAGGTCCTTCGCGAAGCTCTGGAGGACAGCCTCTTTACGCTTCTTCTGTCTTCTCGCCGACCGGAACCGCTGCGGCCTGGAGCTTGGAGGCGAGGCGCGTTTCGTGGCGCTGCTTCAGGAGACCCGCCTTGCGGAGCAAGGAGCGCACAGTGTCCGTGGGCTGTGCACCGACGTCGAGCCAGTGGTTGACGCGGGCAGCGTCGAGGTTGATCGCCTTGTCGCCCGTGCGGGGCTGATACTGGCCGACGATCTCGATGAACTTGCCATCGCGCGGGCTCTTCGAGTCGGCGACGACAATGCGATACATGGGGGCCTTTTTCCGGCCAACCCGGCGAAGACGAATCTTGACGGCCATTTCTCTGCGATCTCCTGAAGTGAGGACTGCGATGTTGCTGCGGGCTCATCGCGAATTCGGCGTTTCCGAATCGCACCCGGAACTGAATTGTGAACGGTGAACGGTGAACGGTGAACGGTGAACGGTGAACCGTGAACCGTCACAGTTCCAACAAACTAATCTATCGTAGTCCGCCGAACATCCCCGGGGGCATCCTCATCTTTCCACCTCCACCCTGCCCGCCCCCTGTCGCCTTCTTCATCATCTTCTGCATTTCGCGGAATTGCTCGAGCAGGCGATTTACCTCACTGATCGGCCGGCCAGCGCCCTTTGCCACCCGCAAGCGACGCGACCCATTCATCAGGTCCGGCTTCTTCCGCTCGGACTTGGTCATTGAGAGCACGATGGCCTCGAGGTGCTTCATGCGCTTGGGGTCGGCGTCCTTCACCTGCTTCAACATCTTCGAGTTGACGCCCGGCATCATCTTGAGCAGGCCTTCCAATGGACCCAGTTTTTCGATCTGTCGCATCGCTGTGAGGAAGTCCTCCAGGTCCATCCCTTCCTTGCGGACCTTGCGCTCCATCTTCTTGGCTTCGTCCGCGTCGAAGGCGCCCTGCGCCTTTTCAACCAGCGAGACGATGTCGCCCTGCTGGAGGATGCGACCGGCCATGCGGTCAGGATGGAAATCTTCGAGCGCATCGGTCTTCTCGCCAACACCGATGTACTTGATGGGCTTCTTCAGCACACCGTAAATCGAAAGTGCCGCACCACCGCGCGCGTCGCCATCCATCTTCGTCAGGATGACCCCGGTGACATTGAGTCGCGCATCGAAACCCTGCGCGATCTTCACCGCTTCCTGGCCCGTCATGCCGTCGGCGACGAGCAGGATCTCATCCGGCTTGATTGCCGCCTTGAGGCGCTCCAACTCGGCCATCATGCTGTCGTCGATCTGGAGGCGACCTGCCGTATCGACCAGCACCACGCGATCACGCGCGCGACGGGCGACGTCGATACCGGCGCGTGCAATTTTCACAACGTCGGACTCGCCACGCTCCGCATACACGGGGATGTCCAGCTGCGCCCCAAGCGTTTCGAGCTGATCGATCGCGGCGGGGCGATAGACGTCGCAGGCGATGAGGCGGGTCTGGCGCCCTTCCAACTTGAGCTTTCGCGCGAGCTTGGCGGCGGTGGTCGTCTTTCCGGACCCCTGCAGCCCGACCATCATGACGACAGTAGGCGGGACAGAGCTGAGCTTGAGCCCTTCGCGTCGTTCGCCCAGCATCGCGGTGAGCTCGTCGTAGACGATCTTGACGAGTTGCTGGGCTGGGGAGACGGTGCGCAACTGCGATACGCCGACGGCCTTTTTCTCGACGCGCTCGAGGAACTCGCGTGTGAGCGAAAAATTGACGTCGGCTTCGAGGAGCACGCGGCGGACTTCGCGCAGCCCTTCCTTGATGTCGGCTTCGCTGAGCGTTCCGCGGCCACGGAGGCGCGCGAATGTGGCTTCTAGTTTTTCGGAGAGTTCATCGAACATAGCCGTGAAGGTTAGTGGAGGGATGGCCTGCTCGCTACGCTCGCGAGACGGCTTGCTCGCTACGCTCGCTGGACGGCTGCTCGCTCCGCTCGCTGACGGCACGCTCGCTGGCGCTCGCTTGACCAACTGCTTCATGGCTTCAGCCGTCCAGCGAGCGGCGTAGCCGCGATGCGCGCCGTCAAGCGAAGCGAGCCGTCAGCCGTCAAGCGTGCGGCGAAGCCGCGAAGCGTGCAGACAAGCCGCATGCGAGCTATTTTGCGCGCAATGGCCAAGCCCCAGCGTAAAGAAGAGATACTGAAGAGCGAGCTGCCTCCCGCGCTTCCGCTCATGGCGCTCCGCTCCACGATCGTCTACCCGCTCGGCACAATTGCCGTGCAGATGGGGGCGCCGGAGAACCTGTCGCTGCTCCGCGCGTACGACGAGCCGGGACTCGTCGTCGCACTCGTGGTGGCCGGCGGAGATCACGACGACCCAATCGACTCGCAGCGATTCATCGGCCGAGTGGGTGTGGCGGCGCGCGTGCATGAGCGGATCAATCTGCCTGGCGACACCGTGCAGATTACGCTGCAGGGCCTGCGGCGCATCGTGATCGAGGGGATCAACCAGGAAGAGCCGTATCCCGTCGCCGCCATTCGCCCCGCGAAAGAGACGCCCGCCGACGCGTCGGAGCTCGACGATCTCGTGACGCGCGTGATCGCTGCTGCGGAAACGCTCGCAGAACTCGTCGACAGGATTCCCGACGAGGTGCCGGCGATCTTGAAGATGAATGTCTCGGATCCAGGTCGCTTTGCGGACCTCGCCGCGACAAACATGAACTTCCGCATCACCGACAAGGACGAAGTGCTCCAGCGTCTCGATGTCGGGCAACGGCTGCGGTTCATCCTCAATCGTCTCGAGCGCGAGGTCGCGCGGGCGCGCGTGATGGAAGACGTCAAGCGCCAGACGGAAATCAAGATCGAGCAGCATCAGCGCGAGTTCTATCTGCGCCAGCAGCTCCGCGCGATTCAAGCGGAGTTGGGAGAAGCGGATCCGGGCGAGAAAGAAGCCGTCGAGTTGCTGCGCAAGATCGACGAAGCAAAGTTGCCCGAGCGCGTGGGCCAGGAAGCGCGTCGCGAAACGGAACGGCTGCGCCAACTCAGTACGGCGTCGAGCGAGTATCAGGTCATTCGCACGTATCTCGACTGGATTCTTGCGCTCCCGTGGAATCTCCGCAGCGGCGACGACGAGATCACGCTCAAGAAAGTCGAAGAGGCGCTCGACGGTCGACACTATGGCTTGAGTGAAGCGAAGGAGCGCATCATCGAGTATCTCGCCGTGCGCAAGTTGCGCGGCGGCGATCCGCATGGACCCATCCTGTGTTTTGTCGGGCCTCCCGGCACGGGCAAGACATCGCTTGGTGAGGCGATTGCCACGTCGATCGGGCGCGCGTTCTATCGCATCTCCGTTGGCGGCGTGCGTGACGAGGCGGAAATTCGCGGGCATCGTCGCACATATGTTGGCGCAATGCCCGGCCTGCTCATTCAAGCGCTACGGCGCGTGCAGGTTCGCGATCCCGTCTTGATGATCGACGAAATCGACAAGATGTCCGGCGGCGGCCCATCGGGTGATCCAACGGCAGCCATGCTCGAGGTGCTCGACCCGAACCAGAACGACAAGTTCGTCGATCACTACCTGAACCTCCCTTTCGACCTGAGCGGCGCGCTGTTCATCTGCACGGCGAACAACCTGTTCGACATCCCGGCGCCGCTGCGCGACCGAATGGAGATCATTCGCATCGCCGGCTACACGATCGAGGAAAAGGTGGAAATCGCGTGGCGCTATATGCTCCCGCGGCTGCTTGTGGAGCATGGCATTGGCGACAAGGACATCCAGTTCACCGACGAGTCGCTGTCGTTCATCTCCAACCGCTACTCACGCGAAGCAGGCCTTCGCAATTTCGAGCGCAACCTGGCGGCGATCATGCGCCGGCGCGCGCGCAAGAAGGCGGACGGTGAAGAAGGCGCGTGGGTCATCGACGTCGAGAAGGTCGAAGAGGTGCTCGGCGTGCCGCGCTACGCGGTGGAAGAGGTGGACATCGTGCCGGAAATTGGCGTCGTCACTGGTCTCGCGTGGACCGCGTCCGGCGGTGATCTCATGGTGATCGAAGCGCTTCGCATGCCTGGCACCGGTCGTCTCACCGTGACCGGTCAACTGGGCGACGTGATGCGCGAGAGCGTGGATGCCGCCTTCTCGTATGTTCGGTCACGGGCAGCGCAAATCGGAATCCCGGAAGCGGCGTTTCGCGAGTTCGATGTGCACGTGCACTTGCCCGCCGGCGCGATCCCGAAGGACGGCCCAAGCGCGGGCATCTCGCTGACGCTCGCCATTGCGAGTGCGATCTCGCAGCGACCTGTTCGTCGAGACGTCGCCATGACCGGCGAAGTGACGCTTCGCGGCAAGGTGCTCGAGATTGGCGGCGTGAAGGAAAAAGTGCTCGCGGCGTATCGCGCGGGGCTGCGCCAGCTCATCATGCCAAAGTCGAACGAGAAGGACCTGCGCGACATTCCCGATGAGGTGAAGAAGCAGATCGCCTTCAGCTTTGTCGCAACGATGGATGAAGTACTGCGCCTCGCGCTGCTTCCCGCCGAGAGGGATGAGCCGACGCTGTCGGAGGCGCGGGCGGAGAACGCGCTCGACACGGAGGCAAGTGTGCCCGTCACCAGCGAGACGGGCGCCGTGGTCAGTGCGGACCGACCTTGATTGCGTTTGGATCGATCACGCCGGACATGCCGTCTGGTAGATCGCTGTAAATGACAACCGCGCGTCCACCGATGATGCGCGGGAACACGGAAATCGTGCGGCCCTTAGGACGAATCGTGGCGCCGCCGCCAGCCTCGACGCGTTCCGCGGTTGCCGTGCGCTTGGTCGTCGCGCGAATCATGGCATCGGAGAACGCCGCCGCTTCAACCGTGGTGTCGAACACGAGTGCCCAGACAATGCCTTTGCCCGCAGCACTCTGGACCACGACGTAGCGATCGCCGTCCCATCCGACCGCAGAGCGACCGGCTACCTGCTCATCCTTGAGGTGCTGAAAGAGAAACAGGCGAACTCCAAACTCGCCCATGTCGTTCTCGTACACCTTCGTCACACCGCGCGGCGCGGGCAGCGTAATCACACTTGGCTCATCGGATGGCGTGCCGAAGTATGCGTCCGTGTGAAGAATCTGCTCTGTGGATCGCGGCACGTTCGCGAGCGGATTCGCCTTTCCCTTCTTCTCCTTGAATCGCTGCACGAAATCCGCGCCGGCCAGGTACGGAAACAGGAGCGACTCCTGGATGACCATTGGCGCAGTGGCGAATACCGGCATTGAACTCTGGTTCTCGCGGATCATCTCGCGGATCTTGTCGCGGCCGCCCACGCGCAACGCGATGTTGCTCGAACCGCCAACCATGATGGACAGTTGCTCGAACTGCGCCTGTCCTTCGATGACCGCCTGCGCCGCACTCAAGCGATCGTTGTCCGACGTGGCCTTCTGAATCGAATCGAGATTGACGTATTGGTCCTGCAGCGCATGCACGAGTTCGTGCGTGATCGTGATGCTCAGCGTCTTTTCATCAGCCCCTTTCACGACATAGAGCACCTTCGCCGCGGGATCGTAGTAGCCAATGACCTGCTCGGTGAGCACCGCGAGGAAGAACTTGCGCAGGTCGAGCGTGTCCGGCAGCAGGCCAAGCAGCTTGTATGCGGTGCCCTCGCCAGCGAGTTCCTTTGCCGGTGTGGCTTCGTCGAACTTCTTGAGGAGGAAGTCGCGCACCTGCTCCTTATCACGTGCCTCGACGCGCGGCGGCGTCTTGAACTTCATGCCCGTCGCGTCTTCGATGCGCGGAACGGCTTCGGCGATCTCGTGCGCATACGGACCGTCGCCAACGCTGCGTCGGCGACCAAAATACAGCGCAGCGGCAATCGCAACCGGGATTACAACTGCGGCAATGCGCAGGTTCACTCTTCCCATTCGACTCTCCGTCCAGTCATCAGTCCGACGACGCGTGCAACGTCGTGCCCGCGCACAACGATACCATCCTCGAGCAACTGCCGCTCGAGCGAGACATCAAGTTCGGCGCGTTCGGCACCCGTCGCGTCACGCACTGGAGGCGCGGCGGCGCGCGCCGGCTCAGCTGGCGCCGGCGCCGAGCGCACGAAGGCCGCTTCGAGCTCGGCTCCGATGCGCTCGAGTGCAGCCATGCCGTCGCGCGCCATGCGATTCATCGGCTCTCCACCTTGCCTCGGCGCTGCAGCCGCGCTGCGGCGCTGTGCCTCGCGAATCCATGCGCGACGCCGGGAGATCAGCTGTTCGGCAGGCGGGGAATAGGCAGCCGTGG
>JBDTMO010000117.1:0-11005 GCA_039934235.1 bacterium
CGCTGAAGAAGGTGCCCTTGAGCAGGTAGTGTCGATCGAAGACGTTGTCGACGTATACCTGTGGACGGACGACCGCCGTTCCCGCGAGCAGCGTGTAGCCCGCACTCACATTCACGACCGTGCTCGGATCGACCTTGAATGGCGTGTTGAAGTCGGTGAGCGCAGTGCCGAAGCGCGACCCCGGTATGTCATCCGTACTCAATCCATTCGTGAGCCCCGAACCGTAAATGACGGTGCTGCTCACAAAGAGCTTGTTCGCCGAATACGTCGCGCTTCCGACGATCGATAGGCGCTGATCGTGGTCGAGATCGAAGAACCCTTGAGGGTCGTCGGTCGGAAGGAATCCGCCGGTGATCGGCGCCTTGCCGTACGCGTGAATGAGCGCGGCGTTCACGTAGCCGGAGAGCGGTCCGTCGGGCCGCACCTCGAGCACACCTTCGAGCCCATCGACCCAAACGCGCTTCAGGTTGACGGACGTCACAATTGCGGTTCCGGGAATCGTTGCATCGTCGATGCCCGGACTGCTCTCCTTGTGATATCCGGACAGTTTCGCAACGAGTCCCGCGACGGGAAATCGGTGGATGATTCCGCCTTCGTAGAAGTGGTCGCGCTCCGGCAATGTGGGTTCCGCGGCTGCGCCTATCGTCGAGTTCGTGATTGTCCGGAGTTCCTCGACGTTGGTCGGCACGAACAGTCGGCCATAGTAGGCATACAGCGTCGTTCCGGCATTCGGAAATACATTCAGGCGTATGCGCGGGCTGAACTGCGTTTGCGTTCCCGCGAACGGGGCGTTGTGCGCGTCGTATCGTGCGCCAGCGCGAATTTCGACTTTCTCGATAGGCGAGTACGCAACCTGCGCGTACCCTCCAGCGTCGTAGCCTGAAAGCGATGACTTGGAGCCCGGGCCTGCTGCGCCCGATGCGTCCGTCGATTGGAAATCCTCGTTGCCGCTGGTATGCTGCGTGAGGACGCCAGTCTTGAACTCCAACTCAGGAGCGAGGTGCGCAAGAAAATCCACCTTCGCGCCCACAGTCGTGAACTTCCGCGCCTCACGCAGGTTGTATGGATTGGTCGTATCTGGGAAGAACACGAACTGTGGTTCGTCGTTCGTGCCCGGCGTGTAGCCGAGACTCCCATATCGCGCGAACAGTCCGGTAAAGAACTCGGACGGCGCCGAGTGGCGGCCACCAGGCTTCGTCGCGTTGCTTGCGGAATCCCCGAATCGGTGGCGCCACCCGAAGTTCAGGAAGCTGTTGATGTCTTGCTGACGGTCGTCGAAGCTCGACGTCTGCGCTGGATCGAATGGTACCTGGAACTTCGTGCGTGACCAGTTCGCATCGAGGTTGAACACGTCGGTGTTGCTCAGTGCGTAAGACAGCTTGCCGAACGTAAAGAGATCTTCGCCATGATTGTGAATGTTGTTGGGAACGAACGTCGTGGTATCGAACGCCACGGGTTCGCGACGCATGTCAGTGACCTGACGTGCCGCCGAGCCAAAGATGCCGAGTCGCCCTTCGTTCGTGCTGATGCTGAGGCTTTGCCCATTCGAGGCAAAGTTGCCGCCATATGCGGAAGCATCCACGTGAAAGCCGCCCGACGGAATTTTCGTCGCGACATTCACGACCGCCGTATTCTTGTTGCCGTATTCGGCGTCCCAGCCACCGGTTTGAAACGTGATCTGGTTCACGACCTGCGGATCGAACAGTTCGTTGAGGCTGCCCGATATTCCAGCCGGCACTGGCACGCCGTCCACGTAGTACGTGTATTCCGCGTGTTGTCCGCGAATGTGCACTTCACCGGTTGGTGCGCGGACCGCGCCTGCGATCGACTGCTGAAGGATCTGCGACGTGGTCGCGGTCGGCGCCCCATGATAGTCGTCTTGCTTGAAGACCTGGTCGCCTGTGCGCGTGTTCACTGCCAGTGGCGTACTCGCGCGCACTTCGACGGCGGCAAGACTGAGCACGACGGTTTTCAGCCGAAAGTCGGCGGTGAAGGCGCCCAACGAGCCATCGATTGAAACACTCTTGCTCTGCGCGTGAAAGCCAAGCGCACGAACGGTGACGGTGTAGGAGCCTGCATCGAGGTTGTGGACACGATAGCGACCGAAGTCGTCCGTCGTTGTGGTGAGGACGATTCGCGTTCCCTGCATCACGCTGAGTTGTGCGCTGCCGACGGGACGGTTCGAGGTGCTGTCCGATACAGAACCGACGATGTCAGTCGCGAGGTGCGCAGATGCAGGATGCGTTGGCGCGGCAGATGCCGGTGTCACCACGGCGAGCAGTGCGGCGACGATGAGCGCTGTGGCGCGACGAAACAATAGCGTGCTCGCGTATGCGACGCGCACATGCGAAGAAGGCGTTGTAGGCATGGTTGAGTGCTGAGCTGAGTATTCCAGTTGGCACCCGCCGTCGGCGATAGTTCACCGACGTGCGCGTGCATGAGCGGTGCGGATGCACCGGCTCTCGAATGCGATGGGATTGCCGCCTGCGACGGCAGGCAGCCTCAGGTCAGGTTGGTGGCGCTCGCTGCGGTGGGTCGCCTGCTCGCCGAGTGGCAATACAGGAAACAGCCAGGCGCGCGGGCTCGGCCTCGATGGCGCGAGCAATCGCAACGGGTATCGCGGGCGCACTGCTTGGTGCGGCACCGCCCGCGAGCACACGACAGACGACGCAGTCGGCTGGATGGACGCGCGCACATCGCGGCGTCCCATGCGATTCGACGTGCGCTGATGCGCCGCGCGATTCCGCTTCGGCACGCGCGTCCGCCACCGTCGCGAATGCCGGCAGCACAAGCTGCAACAGCGCAGCAAGGAACCAGCCGAGGCGAAAGCGGTTGGTGCGGCTCAACGCACTCATTGTCCAATGCGCTCGAACGCGAGGCGCGGTTCCCAACTCGCACCCGCGTCGAGCGCGGGACGAAGTCCCAACCGGAGACGTCCGTGATACCGCACGATGCGCCACGGCACCGTGTGCCCGTCGCTCCAGCGCGCGACGAGCGCGCCCGTTGAGTCGCGCGTCCACGTACCGCTCGCACCAAAGCCGGTACACGACATTCCTCGACATTGGTAAACGCCATCGCTGCCCAGCACGAGCGTGTCTGTTCCGTCACGCCATGTTCCAGCAAACTCCGACAGGGTAAGCGATGGCGGTGGTTCTTCCAACGCACGACGCGTAGCGAGTTGCGGCCAGAGCAACGACAGCGCGGCGCCGACTAGCACCGCTCCTGCAATGAGCCGCCGACTCGTGCGCGGGCGATTACGCAGGCCGCCAGGCGCAAGCGACGCACCGACGACGGCCAGCACGAGCAGCGCAAGAATCGCGTAGGCTCCGCGCGGGTCAGCCCACATCGTTCACACGCACGAAGCAGGAGACGCGCGTCGAACGACCTCACACCTCGAGTTCATCGCCTTCCCGTGCGACCGACGCGTACAGCACCGGCATCAGGAACACGCTGATCAGCAAGCGAGAGAACAACCCACCGACAATAACGAGCGCGAATGGCCGCTGCGAGTCGGAGCCAACCCCGGTCGAGAACGCGGCTGGCAGGAGCCCCAACGCCGCCACAAGTCCCGTCATCAGGATCGGTCGCAGTCGAAGCAGCGCGGCTTCGCGCGTCGCATCTGCGATCGAACGACCTTGCAGCCGAAGCTCATTCGCATACGAAATGAAGACGACCGCCGTTTGCACCGACACGCCGAACAGCGCAAGGAACCCGATGCCGGACGACACCGAGAACGGTGTCTTCGACAGCCAAAGGGCCAGCACGCCGCCGAGCGGCGCCGACAGCAGCACGCCAGCCACGGTGATTGCGGGGAACTTGAAATTCTGATAGAGCGAAAACAACAACAGGAAGATCAACGCCAACGTCACCGGAATCACGATTTGCAATTGTCCGCGCGATGCCGTGTACTCCTCGTACTCGCCGCCCCACGCAATGCGATATCCGGTTGGAAGCTTGACCTCCGCCGCCACTCGCTTCTGCGCCTCCTGCACCGCGCCGGCGAGGTCGCGATCCTCCACGGAATACTGCACACCGATGTATCGCGAGTTGTCCTGACGATAGACGAACGACGCGCCCGTGTTCACTCCGATCTTCGCCAGTTCGCGAAGCGGCACCTGCGCACCCGCGGGCGTCGCAACGAGAATATTGCCAATCTGCTCCGGCGTTTGGCGGAATTGCTCCTTGAGTCGCACGACGAGATCGAAGGTGCGCTCACCCTGAACCACCTGCGTTGCTGCGGTCCCACCAACAGCAGCCTCGATCAGGCCGTTCACGTCTGCCACGTTCAAGCCATACCGCGCGATCTTGGAGCGATCGACGTCAATGGTCAGACTCGGCTGCCCGAGTTCCTGGACGAGCGTTACATGCGTAATGCCGCGTACATCGTCGAGCACGCGCTTGATGGCCTTGCCGCGCTCCTCGAGAACGGCGAGGTCCGACCCGAACAACTTCACGTCGAGTGAGCTCTTCAATCCGGTCTCGGCTTCGTCCACCGCGTCTTCAGCCGGCTGTGTGTAGTTGAAGTTCACGCCAGGAAAGGCAGACAGCTTCTTGTCGATGGCGTCGATCAGCGACTTTTTCGAGTGATACGCGCCATTCCATTCACCATACGGCTTGAGGCCAACGTAGAACTCCGCATTGAAGAAGCCCGTGGGGTTGGTGCCATCATCGGGACGACCGTGTTCGGACGTCACGATCGTCACCTCGGGGAAGGATCGCAGCACCGCGCGAATCTGTGGCACCAGCTTCGACGACTCATCGAACGAGATCGTATACGGCATCGTTGCGCGCACCCACAGCGTCCCTTCGTCGAGCTTCGGCATGAACTCCGCGCCAACGCCCGCGAACACCAGGATCGAGAGTACGAAGGACACCAACGATCCGCCGATGACGAACCGTGGATGCGCCATGCTCCACGCGAGACCGCCGGCGTAGCGGTCCTGAATCCAGCGGTAGATGCCGTTGCGCCGTTCCGTGAGGCCGACCTTCAGCAGCACGGCGCAGAGCACCGGGATCACCGTCAACGTCACGATCAACGCCCCGATGAGTGCGAAAATCGTCGTGTCCGCCATCGGGGTGAACAGACGGCCCGACGGGCCGGTCAGTACGTAGATCGGGAGAAAACTCGCCACGATGACGCCCACCGCGTACACGATCGGGCGGTCGACCTCCGCGGCAGCGGACGCAATGACCTGACGTATGTTGGCGTTCTCGCGACCTCGCGTCGACAGTTGCCTGTAGATGTTCTCCACCATCACAACGGCGCCGTCCACCAGGATGCCGAAGTCGATCGCCCCGATGGAGAGCAGGTTCGCGGGGATGCGCTTCAGGTCGAGACAGATGAACGCGAAGAGCAGCGATAGTGGGATCGCCGCGGCGACGATGAGCCCCGAGCGAATGTCGTAGAGAAAGAAGATCAGGACGACGATCACCAGCACGATGCCGAGCAGCAGGTTGTCGCGCACCGTGTGCGTGGTAAGCGCAATGAGCTCGCTGCGGTCGTAGTACGGACGCACCTTCACGTCGGCGGGCAGGATGCCGTTGTTCAGTTGCGCGGTCTTCTGCTCTACGCGCTTGAGGACCGTCTGCGCCTGTTCGCCCACGCGCATCAGAACGATGCCCTCTACCGCATCGTTGTTGGCCATGAACCCGAATTGCCCAAGCCGCGGGGCGTGTCCGATGATCACGTCCCCGACCTCCTTCACGAGCACTGGCGTGCCGTTCTGCACCTTGAGTACGACATTGCCGATGTCTTCCAGCGTGCTGATGCGGCCAAGGCCACGCACGTAGTAGAACTGGCCCCCTTCGGAATAGAAGCCGCCGCCCGCGTTCGAGTTGTTGGCGCCCAGCGCGGTGGCCACGTCGCCGGCAGAGAGGCCCGCTCCCGCGAGCTTCGTGGGATCGAGCAGCACCTGATATTCCATCGTCTCGCCGCCAAGCGACGAGAGATCCGCTACACCCGGCACCGATCGATACTGCTTGTCGAGCACCCAGTCCTGCAGCACCTTGAGCTCCATCGCGGTGCGGTCCGGGCTCTCGAGCACATACCGATACACCAGGCCGGACGGTGACGTAAGCGCCGTCATCCCTGGCGTCACGCCGTCGGGAACGTCGATGTCCGCAATGCGCTGGAAGGCCTGCTGTCGCGCGAAGTAGTTGTCGGTGCCGTCCTCGAAGGTGAGGCGTACGTCGGACAGCCCGTACAGCGATACCGACCGCGTGACCTTGAGCTTCGGCAAACCGCTCATGCCGTTTTCAACCGGCACCGTGATGAGACGTTCGACCTCCTCGGCCGCGTGCCCGGGCCACTGCGTCACGATCTCCACCATCGGCGGAGAAATGTCCGGATACGCGTCGACGGGCAGGCGCGTGAGCGACCACACGCCAATGATGATCAGACTGACGGTCAACAGCAGGACGAGCAGCGGCTGATGGAGTGACGCCCGAACGATGCGATGCACCATCGACGGCGCCGAGTGCGCCTCGAACTCCTCGGCGACGTTATCCGTGTGTTCGTGCCGTGGCGGGCCTGCGTCCTCGAACGGGCCCGTCACTGGCTCCCCGCGAATTGAAGGAAGAGCGAACCGTCGACGACGATCCGGTCACCAGACACGAGTCCACCCTTCACTTCGTAGCTGTCGCTGAGGCGCGAGCCGATGGTGATGGACCGGCGCGCAAACCGATTGTCCAGAAGCGCTATGTAAACGAAGGGCAAATTCTGGTCGTCACGAAGCACGGCGGACGCCGGAATGAGAATGCCGTTGCGCGACTGGCTCGCCTTGATCGACACATTCACCAGCATGTCGCGCTTGAGGATGTCGCGCGGATTCGGCGAAACGACGCGAACTGCCGTTGCTTTCGACGCGGGATCAACGAGTGATCCGACATACGACACGTGCCCGACGATCGGCGCCGGCTGCGCGGCGGTCACGATCGTGGCCTCCTGCCCCGCGGCAACCCCGGCAAGGTCCGACTCGAACACGTTCGCCATCACCCAAACCGTGGAGAGATCCGAGATGGTGAAGCACTGCGTGGCTCCCGCCTGAATGAGTTGGCCGGGATTGCACAGCTTCTCGACGACCGTGCCGTCGATCGGCGCGCGGATCACCGCCTCCAGCGTCGCCGTCGCACGGTTTTCACGCACTGCGGCAATGCTCGGCTCATCGACGCCGAGGGATCGCATTTGCTCGATCGCAGCGTCGCGATCCGCGAGCGCACCCGCCGCGTCGGTTTGCGCCTGCTCGAGTTCACGCCGCGGAATCGCGTCGTTCTTGAAAAGCTGATCGTCGAGATCCGCGATGCGCTGGAGGTTGCGGTACGACGACTGCGCCTTGCGATATGCCGCCATCGCTGACGCAAAGTCTGGCGACGTCACCATCGCGAGCGGCGCGCCGCGACGGACGACCGCGCCTGGATTCACGAGGATTTTTGTAATCGGGCCGGAGACCGATGCGAGTACCTGCGTCGACCGGTCGCCATTGAATAACACCGTCCCCGTCGTCTGAATCGAGGGGCGATACGCCGTCATCGTCACGGGCGATACGCGAATGCGCGACGCCTGCGCCGCGGTCAGCTTGACGTCGATCGCGCGACCACTCGTATCGCTCGCGACCAGGGCGCCGGACGTGTCTGCCCTCGCTGGTGCCGGCTTCGAGCACGCTGCAATGACGAGGCACATGACAGCCGTCATCCCGAACAACATCCTGTCATCCCGCATGAGCGAGCGACGCGAGCGAGTGTCGGGATCTACTGTCCCTCCACCAGGCCCATTCCATAGTGCGGGGATGGTAGATCCCGACACGCGCTGCGCTCGTGCGGGATGACACTCTGTGTGGCTGATCATGGAACTCTCCGCGGGACGATCTGTGCAAGTGGGGTAGCGGCGGCGCGCTCGAGATCCGCGCGGGCACTGTTCGCCGCGGCGAGTGCGTCTGCGTACTGCGTTTCAGCGTCGAGCAGGTTCCGTCTCGCGTCGAGCACGTCGAGCGCGGACGAGCCGCCAAGTCCGTAGCTCACCGACGCAACGCGATACGTCTCGCGAGCTGCCGGGAGCAATGCGTCGCGGATGAACGTCGCCTGTCGCAGCGCGGCATCGGCAGCGGCGTACGAAGCGCGCACGTCTTGCGACACGGCGGCGATCAGGTCGCGAGACGCAGCGGTCAACTCTCGCTCGCGATGCTGGCTTTCGGCGATCTCGCCTTTCGAGTGCTGCCAATAGAAGATCGGCAGCGGCAGTGCGATGCCTGCCGAGAAGAGGGCGCCGGACCCATCAGGGCCGTAGTCGCGTTGTGCGGAGAGCGTGAAGTCCGGAAGCCAGAACTCGCGCGCCAATGTCGTTGTCGCGCGGGCGCCCATGCGCTGGCTCGACAGCGCCGCGAGCTCTGGACGCGACTCTAGTGCCGCCTGTTCGGCCAATCCAACATCCGGCAGCGCCGGAGGAAAGCTGAGCGAATCGGTCGCGGCGATCGGAGTGCCGAGCGGTTGTCCGATCAGGCGATCGATCGCGTCGGTCGCCGTCACGACATCGCGCTCCGCTCCAATCAGGTCGTTGTCGGCCTGGGCCAGCGCCACCTGCGCCTTCAGGACGTCGAGCCGAGCGGCCGTGCCGCCCTGGAAGCGCGCCTGCGTCTTGGTCAGGAAGTCCGCCGCCAGTGCGCGATTGGTCTGGAATATCTCGCGGTGCCGGTTGGCCACGAGCAGCGTGTCGTAACTGCGCGACGTCTGCGCCACGAGTTGCTGCTTGACGCTCGTGAATCCGAACTCCGCCGTGCGCACATCTGACGTCGCGATCGTGTTCCGAAGCCGGAACTTGTCGGGGAACGGCACGGAAAGCTCGAGGGCGACATTTCGTTCCTGCGCGCCGCCCAGCCGCAAGAAGCCTGGTTGATTGTCGAGTGAGGCGGTGAGCGCCGGATCGGGCACGGCAATCGCCTGAACGCGGCGCGCGCGCGCCTGCGCTGTCTGCTCCCGCGCGATGTCGAGCTGGGGATTGTTCGCGAGTGCCGCGGCAATGGCCGAGGTCCTCGTGAGCACGAGGGAATCGCGCCGCGCGATGCCGGGTGCCTGCGCCGCAAGCGTGGTAGCATGCGCCACCACGACGAGCGCTGCCGTCGGGAATTTCATTGTCTCTGTTGTGAGGTAAGGCACCAACGGGGCGGCTTGCCACGCGGCGCAGTGCTAGCGTCTCACACCGAGAGAGGGGGTGCTCGCGAGGTGTTGGAGGGTGCGCGCTCGACTCCGATCGCGTGCATGGCGCGCGATACGTGTCCAGCGCCCTGTGTCCGCAGCAGCTCGGCGATATGGGACCGTTCTTCTGCGCGACCGTGCATCGACAGCAGCACGCATTCGGCGCACGTCGTGGGCTGATGCCCCGGATGCGCCTTCGTCCTCGGCGCCTCCACATGCGGATCCAGCAATCGCTCTTCGCGACCTTCCGCAATGGGCGCCAGCAACAGCACGAGCTGCGTCACCATGGCCAGAACTCGGCCAAGGCGATGCATCCAGTGACGGCGGCGGCGACTGCGGGACATGGTCAGCATGACGAGGTGTGTACGATACCCCAATGAGCCGGGGTGTGCTATAGGGACACGGGTTACACCCTCCACCCTCGCCCCTCCTGCCAACTACCTTTATCGTCTGCCTATGACTAAACGCGACGACGCCCTCGACTACCATTCGCGCGGACGACCCGGCAAGATCGCGGTCGTCCCGACCAAACCGCTGAACAACCAGCGTGACCTTTCGCTCGCGTATTCGCCGGGCGTCGCTGAGCCCTGCCTCGCGATACGGGACAATCCCGACGACGTCTACAAATACACGTCCAAGGGCAACCTCGTCGCAGTCGTCACCAACGGGACTGCCGTGCTCGGGCTCGGCAACATCGGCGCGCTCGCCGGCAAGCCCGTCATGGAAGGCAAGGCGAATCTCTTCAAGCAGTTCTCCGACATCGACGTCTTCGACCTCGAGGTTGGCTCGGAAAATCCGGACGACGTCATCAAGTTCTGCCAGTTACTCGAGCCCACCGTTGGCGGGATCAACCTCGAGGACATCAAGGCGCCGGAATGCTTCTATATCGAAGAGACGCTTCGGCGGACGATGGGCATTCCAGTGTTCCATGACGACCAGCATGGCACGGCGATCATCTCCGGTGCCGCGTTGCTCAACGCGCTCGAGATTTCCGGGAAGGATATCGCGCAAGTCAAGGTCGTGTTCTCCGGCGCGGGTGCCGCGGCGATCAGCACGGCGGAGCATTACGTGCGCCTGGGTGTCCAGCGCGAGAACATCCTGATGTGCGATCGCGCCGGTGTGATATACGAAGGTCGCGTCGTCGGCGACATGGATCCGTACAAGGCGCGGTTCCTTGCGAAGACCGATGCGCGGACCATCGCCGATGCGCTCGTGGGTGCAGACGTCTTCGTCGGGCTGAGCGTTGCGGGCGCGGTTACGCGCGAGATGGTCGCCACCATGTCCGCGCGGCCAATCATCTTTGCGCTCGCCAATCCGGTTCCCGAAATCTCGCCTGAAGAGGTACTCGCTGCGCGCGATGACGCGATCATGGCGACGGGCCGCAGCGACTATCCCAATCAGGTCAACAACGTCCTTGGCTTTCCATTCATCTTTCGCGGTGCGCTCGACGTCCGCGCCACGGAAATCAACGAGGAAATGAAGATGGCGGCGACGCGTGCCCTCGCGTTGCTCGCCAAGCAGGATGTGCCCGATTCCGTCGCGGCGTTGTATGGCCTGGCCAACGTGCACTTCGGGCCGAATTATCTCATTCCCTTCCCGTTCGATCCGCGGGTATTGCTGTGGGTGGCGCCGGCAGTCGCCTGGGCGGCGGTCGCGAGCGGCGTCGCGCGCGAGTTCATCGACCTCGAGAGCTATCGTGAAAAACTCGAGGAGCGTCTCGGTCGCGCGCGCGGGATCATGCGCGGACTGATCAACCGCGCCATGCGCGATCCCAAGCGCATCGTCTTCCCCGAGGGCGACGAGCCGAAGATCATTCGCG
>JBDTMO010000118.1:0-11004 GCA_039934235.1 bacterium
GTGTGGATGCCGCGGCGTCGAAGTGCGACGTGCCGTCCGCAAAGAAGCGGTAGTCCGTCTGATAGACCTTCACCGTTTGCGGCTCGGTGGTCAGGTTGCGGACGAGGATGGTGCCTTCATAGGTCTGGCCTGGAGCCGCGGTATGCTCTTCCACCGTGCTGCCGACGACGGCGATCTGTGCGGCGACGCGCTCCGGATGCAGTGCGGCGCCGAACAGCAAGGCGACGAGGGCGAGGCTGCGGAGAACGAGAACGGGTGGTTGGGCGGGGTATCTCATTGGAAAGTTTTTCGGTTACGGTTGGGTCGACATCGTGAGTGTGACAGTGCGCGTCTGTGATGCCACGACGCCGGCGGCAGCTGTTGCGGAAAAGGTGTAGGTCATGCCGTACGTGTTGCCGTTCACTTTGTCGATGTCGATGACGACGGCACGCGGTGTCGCGTCGAGTGCGACCGGGCCAAGGCTGGTTCCGTTCGTTCCCGGCGCGGCCATGTTCAGCGTCAGGGTGGTGCCAGCCGGCATTGGACTGTCGAGCTCTGCGCTGATCTGCGTGGGTCCCGCAGGATGCTTCGACTTGAGGAAGTACGTGAGGCCCGAACTCGAGATGGCTGTCGGGTTAGACCCAGCGACGGCGGTGGTGACGTTAAACGGAGCCGGGGATCCCGAGACCGTGAGAATCGTGAACTGTGCCTCTGCGGCCTTCGTCCAGCCTGCGAGCAGGAGGACGAGGGCGCAGAGAGTCACGGAGACGCGTCTCATGGTGATCACAGGACGGTGTCGGCTTTGGAGCGGAGGTCAGACGCCGCCCGAGATCGTGTAGGTTACGACGCGGGTTGCCGAGGAGATGACGCCAGCGGCGGCGGTCGCATCGAGCTTGTACGTCGCGCCCAGGGAGCCCTGCGCCAGCTTGGTGATGCCGGTGACGAGGTCGACGCTGACGGTGCTGAGCGACGCGAAGCCGGCGCTCGTGCCGCCGGTGGGCGCCGCGAGGTTGGCCGACAGGGTCAGGCCGGCGGGCATGTTGCTGGCGATCGCGGCGCTGATCTTGGCGCCGGTCTGGTTACAGGTGACGGCCCAGGTGGACGATGCATCGGTGACGCTCGTCGGCGCGGAGCCGGCCACGGCGGTCGTGATGGTGAGCGAGGGGGCGCCCACGAACGCGATCTGGTTGATGGCGTTGACGGCGAAGGTGACGGTCTGCGTGGCGGTCTGCGCCTGGGCTGCCGGGATGGCAATGACGACCAGGGCGAGGGCGGCGAGGGCGGCGTTGCGTGCGGTTTTGATCAACATGACTGAATCTCCGTGAGGTGTTGTGAAAGGTGACATGGACATAGTATTCCAGTCACAATTACAGCACGTGGTCGCACGGATTACAGATTTGTCACCTAGAGTCGGGCTGGTCAGCCGGAGTATATCCCGCGCTTTGTTCCAGTCGGCGGTGCTCAGGCCAGAAGGCGTGACAATACGCCCGGTGTCGGTCAGGGGTAGGTGGCGAGCGTGTACGTGACGGTGCGCGAGGTGGATGGAACCACTCCGGCGAGCACCGTGGCCTTGAACGTATACAAGATGGTTACGTTCGTAAAAAACGGCGCTGTCGCGGCAATGACGAGGTCTCTCGGAGTTGTATCGAGATTCACGTTGCCAAGGCTCGTTCCGCCTGACGGGGCGGTGAGTTTGACGGAGAGCGTCGTGTTCGCCGGCACGTTGGCGTTTAGGTAGGCGACGACTCGTTGCTGGCCAAACAGGATGAGGTTGGATGAATAGAAGCTCGTGGCGGTCACCTGGTTCGGTTGACTGCCAGCGGTCGCGCTGTTCACCGTCATTGGGCCGACGTTCGGAAGGGATTGCGCCCTCGCGTGGCTGCTCCGGGAAAGGAGCAGGCCAGCGACGAGGAGTAGCAAAACCCGGGGCTTCATGGAAGTGTTTTCAAGCGGGGACGTCGTTTAGACGCCGCCCGTGATCGTGTACGTCACAACGCGGGTCGATGACGTGACGACGCCAGCTGCGGCCGTTGCATCGAGTTTGTAGGTGGCCGTCATTCCACCTTGAGCCACCTTGGTCACGCTGGTGACGAGATCCACTGCCGCGACGGCTAGTGTCTTGAACCCTGCACTCGTCGCGCCCGCTGGAGCCACGAGGTTGACGGACAATGTCAAACCCGCGGGCATAGCGGTGGGGATGCTCGCAGTGATCTTGGCGGTGCTCTGGTTCGTGGTAACGGCCCAGGTGGCGGTCGCGTTGGTCACGCTCGTGGGAGCGCTGCCCGCGACAGCCGTTGTGATCGTCAGAGAAGGAGAACCAGCAAAGGCCACTTGGTTGATGGCGCTGACGGCGAACGTCACCGTCTGCGTGGCCGTCTGTGCCTGCAAGGCAATCGGGAGTGCGGCGCCAAAAAGGGCGACAGCGACCAAGCAACATCGCCGGGCGATGGAATGCATGTTAGAAGGAGTATACTGGTGAGCCTGGCTAAACGTCGGGGTACGCCTTTGTGCATCACTGTGTGGTCTGCGGAGCCCACCGGCACTGGCCTGCTGCGTAGTTCAGCAGACCAGGGCCGAGTAGCCGCAGTTACGACATGGTCACGATTGGACCGGTCGGTCGCAACGGAATCAGACGCCGCCTGAGATCGTGTATGTCACAACCTTGGTCGACGATGTCACAACACCAGCTGCTGCGGTCGCGTCGAGCTTGTACGTCGCGGCGAGTGAGCCCTGCGCGAGCTTCGTAATGCCGGTGACGAGGTCGACAGCAACCGTGCCGAGCGCCTGGAAAGAAAGGCTCGTCGCGCCGGCGGGCGCCGCGAGGTTGGCCGAGAGGGTCAGGCCGGCGGGCATGGCGGTCGGAATGTTCGCGCTGATCTTGGCGCCGGTCTGGTTACAGGTGACGGCCCAGGTGGACGTCGCATCGGTGACGCTCGTCGGCGCGGAGCCGGCGACAGCGGTCGTGATGGTGAGCGACGGAGCGCCCACGAACGCGATCTGGTTGATGGCGTTGACGGCGAAGGTGACGGTTTGCGTGGCGGTCTGCGCCTGAGCTGCCGGGATGGCAAGGAGGACCAGGGCGAGGGCTGCAACGCTGTGACGCGCGGTCTTGATGAACATTGATTGAATCTCCGTGAGAGTGTCGTGAAAGGCTACACGGACATTCTATTCCAGTCACAATTACAGCACGTGGTCGCAGGGATTACAGATTTGTTAACGCGAATCTGCCCGTTGTCAGCTCGAAAATTTGCCCTCGCAGCCGCTTTACGCGCCGCCTGATCTTTCAGAAGGCCGGTGGCAATTCGGGACAGTTCGAGACCCCGCGCTCACGCCTCTTAACGCTCAGGGCAAGCTGGAGGATACGGCTACTGCGCGGTGCGGGATTTCGGGCGCCGATTGAGGAATCTCGGAACCTTCGGAAGCGGGATCAACCGCACCGAGGCAACGACTCCTGCGGTCGCACTGGCGTCGTACGTATATGAAGGCCCCCGCGATCCTTCGGCCAATGCGCTGGCCGAGGCGAGCAGATCCACGGCCACGGTACCGAGCAACTTGTGCGACGTGCTCGAGGTGCCGCCCGTATGTGCTGAGTTTCCAGTTGGAGACATGCCATTGGGCACTGCGTTCGGAATTTGGCGCTTCTTGCCGGCCATGCCCTGATTCGCCGTGACGCACCAATTCGCCGTGACGTTGGTAATGTTCGTGGAAGACGTTCCTCCCACGATGGTGCTGATGGTCTGTGAAGCTTTCGTTGTCGTGCTGGAGCGCCGCGAGGAGTTCCGCCGGCGCCGGACTGCTGCCTATGTGCAGCAGGCCGGCGACGAGTAGCTGCGGTTCCGACATCACCTCGGATGGACCGATGCGGTCCAGCGAAATCACACGCCGCCGGAGATCGTGTACGTCACGAGGCGGGTTGCCGAGGAGACCACGCCAGCGGCGGCGGTCGCATCGAGCTTGTACGTCGCGCCCAGGGAGCCCTGTGCCAGCTTGGTGATGCCGGTGACGAGGTCGACGCTGACGGTGCTGAGCGACGCGAAGCCGGCGCTCGTGCCGCCGGTGGGCGCCGCGAGGTTGGCCGACAGGGTCAGGCCGGCGGGCATGTTGCTGGCGATCGCGGCGCTGATCTTGGCGCCGGTCTGGTTACAGGTGACGGCCCAGGTGGACGATGCATCGGTGACGCTCGTCGGCGCGGAGCCGGCCACGGCGGTCGTGATGGTGAGCGAGGGGGCGCCCACGAACGCGATCTGGTTGATGGCGTTGACGGCGAAGGTGACGGTCTGCGTGGCGGTCTGCGCCTGGGCTGCCGGGATGGCAATGACGACTAGGGCGAGGGCGACGGCGGCGTTACGTGCGAGCTTGTTCAGCATTTTTTGAGTCTCGGTGAGTGGTGTCGTGAAAGGCTACATGACACAGTATATCCGGTCATTATTACAGGATTCCCTCACGAGTATTACAAAATTGTTAGCCGTGCGTCTGTCGGATAACACGGTTCACCGATCCCACTCACTGGTATGCATGCGCGCGCTTCTCGTTGAAGACGATCCGTCCAGCGCCCTTCTCAGCACAAAGGTGCTCGAAGCCGATGGCTTCGCTGTTGATCTCGCGATCACCGCGGCCGATGGTCTCACGTGTGCGATGGTGACGGACTACGACGTGATCGTGCTCGACCTCGGATTGCCCGACGGCAGCGGCCTGTCCATCGTGCAGGCCCTTCGTCGCGGCGGCCGAACCGCACCGATCATGATCCTCACCGGCACCACCGAAAAGACGACCACTATCCTCGCCCTCGACGCAGGTGCCGACGACTACCTCACGAAGCCGATCATGGTCGACGAGTTCAGGGCGCGCGTTCGCGCCCTCATCCGTCGCGGCGGAGCGCAACGCACCGAACAGCTCGTCTGCGGAAACGTCATCCTCAACCGACTCACCCGACAGCTGTACATCCAGGGCAACGAGGTCACGCTCACCGCAAAGGAGCTCCCCCTCCTCGAGCACCTGCTCCTGCACCGCAACGAAGTCATCACCAGGGCCGAGTTGCTCGAACGGGTCTGGGACATGCACTTCGATCCGGGTTCCAATGTCGTGGACGTCAACATCGCGCGAATTCGGCGAAAGCTCGCCGACGCAGGTGCCGACATCCGCATCGGCGCTCGACGAGGCGTGGGATTTGTACTGACGCCAGTGCATTCGCCGATCATCTGATCCCTCGCACGCGTCTACGCATCACATGCACGACGAGAACGGCAACGTCCTGAGCGACATCGCGCCAGGTTCCATCCGGCGCATCCATCTCGTGGGAGTCGCCGGCACGGGAATGGGTTCGTTTGCTGGCATGCTCAAGGCCGCGGGCTACCTGGTTACCGGTAGCGACGAACGGGTCTACCCGCCCATGAGCGACATGCTTGCCGCATGGGGCGTCGACGTCATGACGCCATACTCGCCAGACAACATCGACTCCGCACGCCCCGACCTCGTGATCATCGGCAACGTGATCCGGCGCGTGAATATCGAAGCCACCGCGGTGCGCGAACGCGGCATTCCCCAAATGAGCTTTCCCGCTGCGTTTGGTTCCCTCGTCCTTGCGGGAAAGCACAGCGTCGTCATTACGGGAACGCACGGCAAGACAACGTCGTCCGCACTGATGTCCCACGTGCTCATGTCCGCGGGAACCGATCCGACCTTTCTCGTCGGCGGCGTGACGGTCAACTACAACAGCAACTTTCGAAATGGCAATGGACCGTTCGTCGTCGTCGAAGGCGACGAATACGATACGGCCTATTTCGACAAGGGGCCGAAGTTCATGCACTACAGGGCGCAAACCGCGCTGCTCACGAGTGTTGAGTTCGACCACGCCGACATCTACCGCGACATCGCGCACTACGAATCGGCATACGACAAGTTCGTGGCCACCATCCCCGAAGACGGATTTCTTGCCGTGTCGAGCGCGTACCCGAACGCCGTCGCCATCGCAGAACGCTCGGCACGCGCCTACGTCGCGACATACTCGGCGCATGGCAACGCCGAATACGTGGCGGAGCACCTGCGCTTTGGTCCGGAGGGAGCACGATTCGTCATTAGCGAGCCGCGTGGGAACGTCGGGGAGTTCCTCCTTCCGATGTCGGGGCATCACAATGTGGAGAACGCCGTCGGCGTTTACGCATGCGCGCGAGCACTCGGACTCGGCGCCGACCAGATCCGTGCGGGCTTCGCGTCATTCGAAGGCGTGAAGCGCCGACAGGAAATTCGCGGCGACATTGGCGGCGTGCTGGTGATCGACGATTTTGCGCACCATCCCACTGCCGTGCGCGAGACGATCGCTGGAATTCGCATGCGGTACGCCAACCGGCGCCTCTGGGCCGTATTCGAACCGCGCTCGAACACGAGCCGGCGCAATATTCATCAGGTCGAGTACACGACGGCGTTCGACGGAGCGAGCCGCGCATCGATAAGAGTGCCGGAGCCGCACGACAAGGTTCCGATCGACGAGCAGCTCGACATCGGCGCGGTCATCGACGCGCTACGCGCTAAGGGTATTGACGCAACGGCATCGCCGGACACGGACGTGCTCGTGAATCAGGTGATTGCCGAGGCGCAGCCTGGCGACGTCATTCTCGTCATGAGCAATGGCGCGTTCGGCGGATTCATTCCGACGCTACTCGAGGGTCTGAGAGCTCGCGTCTGACGGGGCGGTTTGGCTCAACGCGTCGCGGTTCTCAGCAGTGCCAGGAGTTCTCGAAATGCCGGGCTGGAACCTTCGGGAACGGCCTCAACATGCTTGAACCCACACGCCGACTTCACGTCGATGTAGTCGCGCGCAGCATCAGGATTCCGCGTTGGTTTCGTGGGCGCCGTCGGCAGCTGCATAAATGCGGGCGACCACGCAATTCGCGCGAGGCCCATCACCGCGTCTCGTGGAACGGCGGACTCACCCGGAGTCCACGCTTCTCCAACGAGACGCGAGATGACACCACTGGTATCGAGGCGAACTGCCGTCGAGCGGATGTTCCCGCCCGTGCGGCCAAACTCGAAGGTTGTCGTTGCTATCCTGTCACAGCGCGCTGGAGCGCGACGCGAGGCTTGCGCCTCGACGTCGCGCCCGAGCAGAGCCGCACCGCAGGCAACTAGAGCGAGAGACCGCAACCGCCCGAGCCTGTATTCTTCCAGTTCTGCTGCACGAGGAAGTGCGTTCCGCCAATGGTGATGTTGTACTTGCCACCATTCGACCCGGTCTGCACCGTGCCCCAGGTCCACGCGCACTTGTCGGCATTTTCATAGCCGCGGCGGTCGTACCATGCGTTGCCCATCATGTCCGTCGTCGTCTCCTCGACTTCGTGGACGAGCGTGTTGACTTCGTAGTCGGCGCCCGGATCGAGCGACCCGTTCGCCGCAGCGAGGCCAGACGTGCACGCGCTGGGATACGCATTGTTGTACGGCATTGCGGCATACAGCACCGTCTTCGCCACACCGCCGATCGTCACCGTGCCATGCGTGTGATACGCACAGTACTGCGTGCCGAATCCACCGCCGAGGTTCACCGTGCCGGCGGTGAAAATGGCGTACAGCGTGCTGGCGTTGTACGTCAGCTTGCCCGCGTTGAATGCGCCCTGTAATGCCGCAATCATCTGCGCATCGCTCACGTTCTGGCCCGCGGACGGAACGTTGACGTTGTTGGCGTAAAACTGCGTGTAGTTCACGATGTTGGCGATTGCGTTGCCAGCGCCATCTTTGTATGAACTGTTGATGCCGTAGTACGGCGATCCGCCGATGTTCCGCAAGAAGGTTCCGATCAACGATCCATCACTCGCTCCCGATCCGCTCGTGCCGGCGGCTGGTCCGCTGTTGTAGATGGGGGAAGCTGCCCAGTACACGGCAGCAACGTTCGTGGCTGCCTGGAGCACCGGACCACCGTGATAGAAGATGCCCGAGCCGCCACCAGCCTTGCTGCCTGCGGCGTTGAGATTCTCGAGCTGGCCGCGCGTCATCATGACGTGCCCGTGACCGTCTGAATTGAACGCGCCAACGTCAGACGCATTCTCCGACGCGCTCAGCGCGGCGGCGTCAGGTGCGGTGATCGCCGAGGGCGTCGAGGCGGTGTCCGTGCAGGCAGCAAGCGCAAGGAGCGCGACGAGCGAGCCGGTGAGGCGGCGCGTTGCGGAGGTTCCAAACTGCATGTGGTGTGTCTCCATGGAACGTTTGGCGCGTGCAGGTAGGTGGGCCGCACGCGCAGGGGCACGCCGCGTCATCGCAGCGGTGTTGCAGGAGCAAATGGCTGTGCCGAACCCTTTCCGCAAAACGAAGTCCTACTATCACGTTGCGGGGCGGAAACGTTACTAGGCGCCACCGGATAGCGCCAGAAGTTTTTTTGTGCCGAAGAGTTTGCTGCAGCGCTAATGCGTTGCTACGCCACCACTTCCACTTCGTGCACCTCGCCCCAGCCTGAACCGCCGGCGGGAAGTACGGCGAATTGAATCTTCGCCCCAACCGGCAACCGCACGGTGTCCAATTCGGCGTTCCATACGCCGATTGTGGTATCGACGCTCGCCGTATGCAGCGGCTCCGCATCACCCGCGCTCCACCGGATCATCGCATCCGTCGGCGACTGAATGCGCAGCCGGTTGCCAACGGGCATCGTCCGCGTGCGGCAGTGCGGAGCCCATATCGTGAGATCACAGCCTACACGGTGGCGGACATACCGCTCATATGACTGCTGCGGCATGTCGAACACACGACCATCGTGTAGCGAGCGCACGAGCTTCGCATACTCGGCATGCGCCCATACCAGTGGCATCGCGCTGCCCGTCCCTCGGCCATTCACCAACTCGAACGCTGGAAGATCGGGTCCGTCCCACACTTGCTCCGGCAACATGCCGCCGTCGCTCGCCTGCGCGCGCATGACGCCGAGGAGTTGGGTTGCGACTGGAGCGCGCCCCGCCGCGAGCTCGTAGTGCGCCCGCTCGCCCGCAAGCAACGGCCAGGGCCGACCGACACCCACGCCGTCGAACGGCGATCCGTTCTCCTTTTCGCCATAGCCATCGCCGTTGTAGCGGTACCACGCGGGCCCCGTGGCTGTGTTGGCCCGGAGCTTTGCGTCGATGACCCGGACGGTGTTGACGATGCGCGGATCGAGCGGATCACGCAGGCCATAACGCACGAGCGCCAACGCGTCGGGACTTATGATTTCGTCGTACCGCGCCCAATCCGATCCGGCACGGCGATTCTTGACAGGGATGTAGCCCCCAGACAGCGGCGCGGCGTCATCCACGTCAGCTGGCGCAACACGCACGTAATACCCATCGACGCCAACCTCGCGGGCGAGTGCCGTTCCGCGGACGTATGTCCACTGGTCGATGCGTTCGTTCCAGGCGTCGGCAGTGTCACGAAACAGCGTTCCCAGCTCGGGTTCCCTTGCCCGCTCGGCAAATTCCGCTGCGACGAGTAGCGCCGCGATCTCGACAGCCATCGTGAACGGTGAGTAGCCGCCATTTTCTTCCCAGCGATCCTGTCCCGTTACCGGGCCATGGCGCACGAGAAAACCAGCTGCGCGGCGAATCATCGGGTACGGCGCGAGATCCTCGAGCTTTCCTTCTCGGCGCAGCATCTCGGCGAAGAGGATCGGGAAGGCCACCTCGTCCATCTGCAGCCCGCTCCAGTACGGCGTGCCGTCGAGCCACAGATTCTGCGCCCAGCGACCGTCTTCCTCCTGCGTGCTCATGAGATAGCGCAGGGTCCGTCGCGCCAGCACACTGTGCCCGACGGCCATCAGCGCGCCTGCGCTATTCACGAGATCGCGCGGCCACACGAGATGATAGCCACCGAGCTCGTGATCGCTCTTGGTGTTGCCCCATGGAATGGAGAGGCTGGCGATCATGGCACCCGAGGCGCGCTTGTCTTCGTGCACGGCGAGAATGGCGGCGCTCACCCGGTACAGGTCAATGACACTGTCGGGGAGACCCATCGGAAGCGTCTTGCGGCGTTCTGCCGTGGACCGTCGTGGCTTTGGGTCGTGCGCATGGGTGCTTGCGTGCGCGAGCGATGCGAGTTCGAACACGGCCGTCTTGCGCGATTGCTCCGGCGTAACCATCGCGGTTTCGACAGGGCGCGGTCCGATGGTGTGCTCGTGGAATCGCATCCACTCGCGGATGTACGATGTCTGCACACGCTCGAACGACGACGCCAGCGACATTCGTGCGCGCTGTGCCGCCTCGGCGGATCCAAGCCCAAAGGCGAGCACGAGGACAAACTCCGCGACGTTTTCCTCGATACGCGGGCTCGCGGCAAGATTCACTTCACCGGTGAGCGCGATATTGCCATCGCGCACATCGTTGCACGGTTCAGTGAGAAACCCGCCTGCTTTCACCTGGCGCCATCCATCGTTCGCGCCAACGTAGCCAACGCTCATCGCATTCCAGCCCGCGTCGCACGCCAGCGCGAGCGCAACTTCCTGCCGGCGAGCGAACAGCATTGGCACTCCCTTGTACTGCTCTGCCCAACCGTCGTTGCCGTACCCCTGATTGCGAATGTGGGGCGCCAGCAGCGCAAACACCCGATAGTCCGCGACGTGTCCCTTCAGCGCGCGAAAGCGAATGCGCTGCAGCAATACGTCGCGTTCCGGATCGGTGATGATGGTCTTCTCGATCTCGTACCGGCCGTGCACGCAGGTGTTGACGAGCCGGTAGCCGGGCACTCCCGGCGCAATGACGTGCACGACGCTCGTCGTGTCGCGCTTTTCCTCGGAGAAGAATCCGTCAGCCGCGGTAACGAGCAACCCCAGGTCACGCGTGTTCGCCTGGTCAACGCGCGGATAGTAGACCTCGTCGATGATGCCGTGCGAGATCGTGAACCAGACATGGCTTCGTCCATCGAGCGCAGTGCCCACGCCCGTTTTTGCACTCGACGTCCATCGCGGTTCGACGCCTGGGCCAGCAAGTGAAAAGCGGGGCGCGTGCGCCGCGTCGTCCGTCACGTGAGGCGGGCTCGCTTCTGCCACAAGCGATAGCCACCACGAAACGCATTCAGGTTGCTGCC
>JBDTMO010000119.1:0-11004 GCA_039934235.1 bacterium
GCAGCGTCGAGTCCTTGAGTGAAATCGGAAGCCGCATGAACGCGAACGCAACGGGGAGCACGGGCGGACGCCATGGTGTGCGCGTGATCTTCGCGTCCTTCTCGTATGCCGCGCTCTCCGCTGGGTTGATGCACGGGCCGGTCAGCTGAATCGGCGCACCAGGCATCATCGTCGAGCCACGGATGCTGCCGTATCCCACCTTGAACTTGAACGTCGGCGCGGGAGTACTGTCACGCAGCTCGTACGCAACCGCATTTGGTCGACTACCGCGCTCCTCGGCCGTTAGACGCTCGCGCGACAACGGTTGCTCGATCCCAGGCGGAGCGGAGGTATCGATCGTTGGTTTACGTACAACCAGCCGCTCCACCGCCAAAGGAACAATGTCGACGGAGACGCCGTGCTCGCGAAGCGCCGCTATGGCGAGCGCGTCCGAGCTGTCAGCGCGATACGAGAA
The DNA here is from genome assembly GCA_039934235.1 of bacterium. Classification (GTDB taxonomy): domain Bacteria; phylum Gemmatimonadota; class Gemmatimonadetes; order Gemmatimonadales; family Gemmatimonadaceae; genus AG11. The sequence goes on from JBDTMO010000119.1 coordinate 455, forward strand.
CGACCAGCGATAATTGAACGAACGAAGGTCGTCCTTTGGGCCCACTCGTCCGACAGACCGACGCGCGCCAGCGGGAATCGAAATATTTGTCCGCTGCCCCAGGCAGATCTGCTTGACGTTCTGGCACGACGTAAGCAGCACGCCAAACACCACGACTGGCACCGTCGACTGGTTCGACACATAAAGCAGGTGCATCTGGTCCGGCCCAGAGCTCTGTTCTGAAGAGCCAATGATGCTGTGCGAAGAGCTGCTTCTAGCCGAACACGCGCGCCACTTCGAATGTCAGTTCCGCGGCCGCTCCGGCAGGGCTCCAACGCAGCACCTCCCGCGCAACGACAACCTCACTTCCTTGTTGAACGACGGTGATCAGCCGCCGCTCCGGATCCACCATCCAGTATTCCGCGACCCCCGCATCCACATAAAGACTCCGCTTCTGCACCTGGTCACGTCTCCTCGTACTCGGCGACAACACCTCAACGACCAGAATCGGCGTGGGCGCGTTATCCCATCCGTCCTCGTCACTTGGCGGTTGGCGGACCATGAGATCCGGCTCCACTTCGGATCCCTGAAATCGCATTACAGCGCGCGCGTGATACACCAAGCCCAGCCCGTGCTGTTCGACATACCGATCGAGGATGCGCGACAGACGAGAGGTGATCGTCTCGTGGGAAGGAGTCGGGGCCGGCGTCACGAACAGCTCCCCGCGCACGAGTTCGTACTTGTTCCCATCGTCCGGAAGGCTGTGCACTTCCTCCAGCGTCCATTGCTTGACGACCGATGACATATGCATTCCGCACCAGTCCCTGGCGATAAGTGGGTAGCGGGCATGCGCCAAGGATGACATGCTCACCTGCGTTGACCATCACCAAAACCATCCCATCGCGTACCACATTCGTGCCGAGCGTACGCTCGGCAACCGGGCCGAGTCAAGCCCGGTTCGTCCGCGACAGCACCTGGTCCACTATCCGGCCATGGACCCAAAGGCTACTCTCATCGCCCCAACTCATTCCGGATTCCTGGCCCATGTACACCGTCAATTCCCGACTCGCCACCGCAGCCTTCCTGCTCCTCTCGGCAACATCGGCAAGCGCGCAAACGCGCATGCTCCGCGCGCCGAGCGTGAGCAAGACGCACATCGCCTTCGCCTACGCCGGCAACATCTGGATCGTCGATCGAGCAGGCGGCCAAGCGAGGCGTCTGACGAGTTTCCAGGGCGAAGCGAGCAGTCCAAAGCTCAGCCCCGACGGCGCACTCGTCGCCTTCAGTGCGCAGTACGCCGGCAACGTCGACGTATATGTGGTACCTGCCGAGGGAGGCGAACCGAAACGACTCACGTTTCATCCCGGGCCGGATCAGGTGCAAGGCTGGACGCCAGACGGCAAGGAAGTCGTGTTCGCCAGTGGCCGCGCAACCAACGCGCCCGGCGCAATTCCCCGCTTTTACAAGATCGGACTGGACGGCGGCGCTGAGACCGCGATGGCACAGCCAAGGGCGTATCAAGGCAAGATCAGCCCGGATGGCAAACGTCTCGCCTACCGCATGAACAACTCGTGGGACGACGAGCGACGCAACTATCGCGGGGGACAGAATCGTCCGATCTGGATTGAAGACTTGTCGACGCACGAAGTTACCACGACTCCATGGACGGACAGCAAGGAAATGGATCCCGCCTGGGTCGGCGACGTCGTCTACTTCCTGAGTGATCGAGATGGTGTGTCGAACGTGTTCGCGTACGACACGCGCGCCAGGACGCTCAAGCAGGTCACCACCTTCAAGGACTTCGACGTCAAGACACTCGATGCATCGACGAGTGCGAACTCTGTCGTGTTCGAGCAGGCGGGTTACATCCACGAGCTCGATCCCTCGTCGGGCAAGGAGCATGTCGTCGCCATTTCGGCCAACGGTGACTTCCCGTGGATGATGCCACAGTGGAAGGACGTCACGACGCGTATCTCCGCGCTGTCACTTTCGCCCACCGGCAAGCGCGCCGCCGTAGAAGCGCGCGGCGAGATCTTTACGATTCCTGCCGAGAAGGGCGATGCGCGGAACCTGACGAATTCGAGTGGGAGTTCGGAGAAGGATCCCGCGTGGAGTCCGGATGGAAAATGGGTGTCGTATTTTTCCGACTCGAGTGGCGAGTATCACCTCATCCTCGCGAGCCAGGATGGCTCGGCCAAGCGCGCCATCGCGTTAACGGAGCCGAGCCACTATTACACGCCCGAGTGGAGCCCCGACGCGAAGCACATTCTCTATCACGACACGCATTTGCGTCTGTGGGTCATGGATGTCGCGACCGGCAAGCAGACGATTGTCGACACCGATCCGTACATGATGCCCGATCGTTCGCTCAATCCGCGCTTCTCGCCCGATGGGCGTTGGATCGCATACTCACGACGTCTGCCCTCGATGTTCCGCGCCATCTTCGTCTACAACGTGGAAACTGGCGCGAAGCATCAGATCACCGATGGTCTTGCCGACGCGACGAGCCCTGCGTGGGATGCCGGCGGCAAGTATCTCTGGTTTCTTGCCAGCACCAACTTCGGGTTGAACAGTGGTTGGCTCGACATGTCGAGCTACGATCATCCGGAGACGAAGGCGTTGTACCTCGCCGTGTTGAAGAAGGGCGAGCCGAGTCCGCTGCTGCCCGAAAGTGATGAGGAGAAGGAAGCCGCGGCCGCCACTCCGCCCGCATTGCCGAGTGGTGGTGCAGTGAGGGCGGATAGCGCGCGCGGCGCTGCGACTCCCGCAACTGGCGACAGCGTTCGTACGTCGCGTTCGTCACGTCCCAATGTCGCCATTGATTTTGACGGCATAGCGCAGCGCACGCTCGCGGTCACAGGTGTTGCACAGCGCGACTACCGCACGCTCAAGGCGGGGCCCGCGGGCACCGTGTACTGGATCGAGCCTGTTCCAGCGACTGGTACTGCAGAAGCCACTGGTCCGAGCGGTGGCGTGTTGCATCGCTACCTGCTGAAGGACCGCAAGGCGACGCCATTCGCGAGCAACGTCAACGACTACGCCTTGAGTGCGGACGGAAAGAAACTCCTCTATAGAACGCCCGGTGCTCAGGGCGGTCTCTATCTGGTTGACGCGGACAAGGCTGCACCTGCGCCAGCAAGCGGTCGCCTCGCCGTGCAGCTGAGAATGAACGTTGATCCACGCGCGGAGTTTGCGCAGATGTTCAATGAGGGTTGGCGGAATCAGCGCGACTACATCTATGTGAAGAACCTGCACGGCACGGATTGGCCGAAGATGAAGCAGATGTACGGCGCACTCTTGCCGAGTGTGAACCATCGGTCCGATCTCAATTATCTGCTGGACATGATGGGCGCCGAGATTGCCATTGGCCACAGCTTTGTGCGTGGCGGCGACATTCCCGAAGTCGCCCCAACCACTGCCGGCCTGCTCGGCGCCGACTTCACGATTGCGGATGGCCGCTATCGCATCACGAAGATCTATGACGCGGAGTCGTGGAATCCGGAGTTGCGTGCGCCACTTGCTGCGCCGGGTGTCGACGTACGCGTTGGCGATTACATCCTGGCGGTCAATGGCGTGGAGTTGCGCGGGGCGGATAACGTCTATCGTCTGCTGGACGGAACGGCAAACAGGCAGACCGTGTTGACGTTGGGTGCTCGTGCGGACGCGAGGACGAGTGGGGAGAGTTGTCATCCGGAGCGAGCGCAGCGAGTCGAAGGATCGGCACAACAGACATGCGCATGGCGTGTGACGGTCGTTCCCATCGCCAATGAGGGCGGTTTACGGACGAGGGCGTGGGTCGAGAACAATCGCCGCATCGTCGACAGTTTGTCGAAGGGCACGCTCGCGTATGTGTATGTGCCGAGCACCGCGCAGCCCGGGTACACGAGCTTCAATCGTTACTACTTCGCGCAGCAGGACAAGAAAGGCGCGATCATCGACGAACGGTATAACAGCGGCGGCTCGGCGGCGGACTACATCATTGACCTGCTGCAGCGCGACTTCGATGGGTACTTCAACAATCCTGTTGGAGATCGATATCCGTTTACGTCACCGGCGGCGGGCATCTGGGGGCCGAAGGTGATGATCGTGAATGAGATGGCCGGTTCGGGTGGCGACTTGATGCCATGGATGTTCAAGCATCGGAAGGTTGGCCTGCTCGTGGGGAAGAGAACGTGGGGTGGTTTGGTGGGGACGTGGGATACACCCACATTTGTGGATGGCGGGTCGATGATTGCACCGCGTGGCGGGTTCTTTACGCGGGATGACAAATGGGACGTCGAAAATGTCGGGACGGCGCCGGACATCGATGTCGAGAACTGGCCGCGCGAAGTCATCAATGGGCATGATCCGCAGCTCGAGCGGGCTGTCGCGGAGGCCATGCGGATGGGGGCGCAAAACAAGATCGTTCGCGCGACGAGGGAGCCGGCGAGTCCGGAGTGGGGCAAGCGGAAGCCGTAGGTGGCCGACTCTACTTCTGCGCCAGGCGTGCGCGAAGCTCCGACCGACAGTTAAGAATCACCGCGCGGCAGGCAATCGGCCGAGCAACCGCGGAGTTAGCGCTTTCGAGAGTGAAGGCGGCGTTGGCGATCCCGCTGAACTGATGGCAAGCGTGAGTCGTCCGAGTGCACCCCTTCCCACGTGAGCATGCATACCTGAACTTCATGTCTTGTACCGGGGTATGAGACGAGTGTTTCCTTGTTGTAATTCGAGGTGTGCAATGTCTCATTCATCAAGGCTGGCCTCGCTTACCGCAGCGATCCTGTTTGCAGTGCCTGCATTCGCCAGCGCGCAACAGCCCGCCACGGGCGGCGTGATCGCTGGCGTCGTCCGCGACACCGCCAATCGGCCTGTCGCAGCCGCAGACATCATCATTCGCCCCGGCGGCCACCGTGCACGCACCGACTCGGCCGGACGGTTCCTCGTTAGCGGCCTCGATGCCGACAGCTACACGGTCCGCGCCCGTAAGCTGGGCTTCGCTCCGACCGACTTCGAAGTCGGCCTCGCCAAGGCGGGCCGCGCGGACATTACGCTCGTGTTCGATCAGCGAATGCCGATGCTCGACACCATCGTCGTCACGGCTGGTCGGACGTGCTCCGCGTATTCGCTCGACGGATTCGTTTGCCGTCGCAAGGCGGGTGGCGGCGTTTTTCTCGACTACACCGATATCGACGACAAGGACGCGCTTTACACGGCCGACCTGTTTCACGATATAAAGGGGTTTCGCACAGGGCTGCGGTCGACGCGCTACGGGCCAGTGCGTTACGTACAGCCGAACCCGCCCTGGGGATGCGTCGCGCAGCTCGTCGACGGCCGTCCCGCAACGGCTGCCACCATCATTCCCGAGCTTCCCTCCGACCTGATCGCGGTAGAGGTGTACGCGCGTCCTGACTCGGTGCCCGTCGAGTATCAGCGATACACATGGCCCAATGGCAACATCACACGATCGGGGCGGTGCAGCGTGGTCGCGTACTGGACACTGCGCGCGCGCATGAAGCCGTAGTTCACGAAGGCGCGCACTTGGAAAACTTCAAGCGCGCGCCCGGGAAATACCCAGCACGGGTGCCTCTAACGACATGACGCTTGCGACCGCGGCCCATCGACGAGCATGTTGGTGCGCTGATTGAGTCGTCCTACCCCTTCGCTCGTTATGGAGGATGCGCATGTTCGGTTCGGAGATCCTGGAAACAGCCATCGGCGTCATCCTCGTCTTCCTCCTCGTCAGCGTGATTTGCACCGCGATACGAGAGGCCATGGAGAGCATACTCAAGACACGCGCCGCATTTCTCGAACAAGGCATTCGCGAACTGCTGCACGACCGAGGCGCCGTCGGCATCGCGCGCTCCTTCTATACGCACCCGCTCATTCACGGTCTTTTCGCTGGCGACTACAAGCCGCGCCGGGGCATACTCCGCCCGTCGCCACTTGCACACGGCAGCAACCTGCCCACCTACATCCCGACGCGAAACTTCGCGCTCGCGCTCATGGACATCGCGGCGCGCGGCTCGGCAGGCGCGGTCGCCACGAGCGACGCGAGCTCACCGGTGCTGTCGCTCGAGACCGTTCGCGCCAACGTCATCAACATCGAGAACGCGCAGGTGCAGCGCGTATTGCTCACGGCGATCGACACGGCGCAGGGCAACATGGACAAGGCGGTGGCAAACCTCGCCGCGTGGTATGACAGCGGCATGGACCGCGTGTCCGGCGCATACAAGCGCGCAACGCAGAAAGTGCTGTTTGGAATCGGCCTGATCGTCGCCATCGGCCTGAATATCAATCCGCTCAACATCGCCGACTATCTCTATCGCAACGATGCCGCGCGTAAGGCGGTGGTCGCACGTGCGGAGGCAGCAGCAAAAGACACGAGTGTGCCAGACAGCAGTTCACACAGCTACGCGGCAGCACGCGCCGAGCTCGACTCATTGGGGCTTCCCATCGGATGGGGCCGCGGTTCTTCGATAAGCAAAGGCAAGTGGACCGACGTTGCCTCGCCGCTGCTTGGCTGGTTCATGACGGCACTCGCGGCCACGTTGGGCGCGCCATTCTGGTTCGATCTTCTCAACAAGGTGATGGTGGTTCGCTCGACGGTGAAGCCACACGAGAAGAGCGGGGAGGAGTCGTCGGAAGACCGGCAGAGCAGTGCCGCGCAAGCCGCCGTTGCCAAGGGCGACGTTGGCGCAACGACGCACGCCGTGGGCGCGGGAAGCGAAGCGCCGGTGGTGGCCGCTGTTCCTGGTGTGGCACCAGCGGGGCCGCCGCTGGATCCGCCTCGACAAAGTGCAGGGCCGCGCCCAGATCCGGAGGCCGACGTCGACGGATGCGACGTCGAGCTCACCGCCGCCGACGCGCATACGTCAGACGAAGAACTGCCTGCCGCCACGGGAGGGGTCGCCTAAATGCCACGACCACTCATCTGGCTCCCTGACGCGTTGCGCGCAGCAGGCCTCAAGGTCGCGCTGGTCGACGGCTGGGAGGAGCGCGGAAAGGCCGACGTCGGCCCGACGTTAGGCGTGATTTGCCATTACACGGCAACCGTCGGCGGAGGCAACATGCCGACATTGAAGACGCTGATCAACGGCCGCGAAGACCTCCCTGGCCCGCTTTCACAGCTCGGCCTGGGCCGCGACGGCACGTATTACATCATTGCGGCCGGTCGCGCCAATCATGCCGGCAAGGGCATGTGGAACGGCATCGTGACGGGCAACAGAAACATGATCGGCATCGAGGCCGAGAACTCTGGGAGCAAGAAGGATCCCTGGCCGGACGTGCAGGTTGACGCATACCAGCGCGGCGTCGCCGCCATACTCGGCCACGCGGGCCGCACCGCGGCGTCGTGCTGCGGCCACAAGGAATACGCCCTTCCAGCGGGCCGAAAGTCTGACCCGAATCTCGACATGGACCTCTTCCGCCAGGCCGTCGCGGAAATCCTGGCCGGCAGCGCGCCTGCGCCGGTGCTCATCCCTGCCGAGGAGCCATCTGGGAAAGCGCGTCCAACGTTACGGCGAGGTGCGACCGGCGACGCCGTGAAGGAGCTCCAGAGGAAATTGAAGGTCGATCCGCAGAACGGAACGTTCGGGCCCAAGACGGAAGCTGCGGTGCGCGAGTTCCAGCGTACGCACAGCATGGTTCCGGATGGAATTATCGGGCCGAAGTCATGGGCCGCGATCGACGCGGCTCAAGGCTGATCTTCGTCACGCTCCGGCGGGGTGATCTCCGCAAAGAACGCTACAAGGTCAAGCTCGAACGGTACGGTGGCGCCATCGGGATTCCAGACGAGATGCTCTGAAACAAGTTCTGGGCGGTCGTCGTCGGGGCGCCACCGTTCGACCGTGCCGGATCGCTCGTCGACGATCCAGTATTCGGGCACGCGATTGCGTTGATACGCTGGCCGCTTTTTCACGCGGTCATACCGTGCCGAACTTGGCGAAAGTGCCTCGACGGCGAGCAGCAGCTGGTCCACGATGTCCTCACGCGCCCGGAGCACTCCGTTGGGCACGACGAGAAGGTCTGGTTGGAGCACCAGGCCTTTCTGAAGCTTTACGTCGAGCGGCGAGACGAACAGTTCGCCGAGCAATTGCGCGCGAACGTATTCGTGGAGGGCCAGGCCGAGCCGGATGACGACGCGTTGATGCACCCAATGCGGCGACGGTGTCACGAGCACCTCGCCATCTACGAGCTCCCACCGCTCACCCTGAGGGGCAGCGTCGCGCGCGACGTAGAACTCCTCCTCGGTCCACAGTCGAGGATGCAATCGCTGAGCGGGCATGGACATAATCTGCTCGGCAGTGAGAGATTGGGGCAAGCGGCCATGAGGCATGATATCGACGAGGCCGTCGCGGGCCGTCACCACTATCGCGCATGCCTGTAGCGAACGAGCGCGGCTTCGCCCAGCACGGCATCCATGGTAGCTTGCTCCGTGCTCCTACCCATTCTTTCGGCGTTCCAGATCGCCGCCGCAACTCCGCCCGCCATCTACAACGGCCGCGCGGGCCAAACCAACGTCGCCACTCCGAAAATCGAGTCCGTCATCACTGTTGACGGCAAGCTCGACGAAGAGGTCTGGTCTCACGCCGCAGTCCTCAACGGTTTCTCGCTCTACCAACCCGCCGACGGACGCGCCGCACCCGACTCCACCGAAGTCCGCGTCTGGTACTCGTCCGACGCCATGTACTTCGGCATACGAGCCTTTGCCGAGCGAGGCACCGTCGCTGCGACGCTTGCAGACCGTGATCGCGTTGGCACAGACGACAACGTCGAAATCCATCTCGACACGTTCCACGAACGCAACCGCGCCTTCGTGTTCATCGTCAACCCGCTGGGCATCCAGGCCGACGGCACCAAGAGCGAGGGCGGTGGCTTCATCCCTGGCTCGAACGTCGGACCTGGCCAGAACGACCTGAGCGCAGACTTCATCTGGCAATCGCGCGGACACGTGACAGAATGGGGATACGAAGTCGAAGTACGCATCCCTCTGGGCAGCCTGCGATTTCCGAGTTCCTCGACGCAGAGTTGGGGACTTCAAATCGACCGCCATGTCCAGCGGAACGGCTACGAGGAAACGTGGACCCCGGCGCTCCGGGCCTCCGCCTCGTTCATCACGCAATCAGGAACGCTCGATGGACTCACGGGCATGCGCCACGGACAAATCGTCGAGCTCAACCCTGAATTCACCAACACCACACTGGGCTCGGCATGTTGCGCCCCCACGCTCAACGACTGGAGTTACTCCTCGCGCGCGCAACTCGGTGGCAATGTTCGTTGGGCAATGGGCAGCAATTTCGTCCTCAACGGCACAGTGAAGCCCGATTTCTCGCAGGTCGAGGCAGACGCCACACAAGTCGCTGCTGACGAACGCTTCGCGCTCTTCTACGCCGAGAAGCGACCGTTTTTCGTCGAGGCGCTGGACCAGTTCAATGTGCCCAACCAACTCGTGTACACGCGCACGATCGTCCAACCCGATGGCGCCGCAAAACTCACGGGCAAGATCGGCCGCACGGACGTCGCGATCCTCTCCGCGTTCGATCAACGTGGCGTCACACCGAATGGCGATCGTCCGCTCGTGGACATCATTCGTCTGCGGCGCGGAATCGGCGATCAATCGCAGGCTGGGCTTCTCTATAGTGATCGTACCGGCGGCGGCCGGTCGAATCGCATCGTCGGTGCGGACACGAAGCTCGTGTTCGGCGGCATCTACTTCGCACAATTCCAGGCGGTACAGAGCTTCACGACGCTGAACGGCGTGTCGACATCGGGGCCCATGTGGGAAGCCTTGGTCGACGCCACCAACCGCGCGTGGGGATTTCACTACAGCCTGCTCGGCATCCAGCGCGACTTCCGCGCAGACAATGGCTTCGTGCCGCGAACGGGATTCGTAAAGCCGAGCATCTCGAATCGATTCACGCTGTATGGAAAACCCGGCGCGCTGGCCGAGCGGTTCAACGTGTTTGCCACCGTGAGTGGATTGTGGGGCTACGATGATTTTTTTCGGGCCCGGTCATTGCTCGAGGATGCCGCATCAACGCAGATGCAACTCACCCTGCGCGGCGGCTGGAGCGTCGGCATGACGCCACGCGTCGCGAGCTTTGCGTTCGATCCGGCGGACTACAAGTCCTACGTCAACTTCACGCCGTCAAGTCGCATCACGACCGTGACGAGCTCCTTCACCATCGCGACGCCACAGTTCCGCACATTCGCCGCATCAGCGGGAACGTCCATCGGCAACGACGTCGACTTCCTCGAGACGTCGCGCGTTCGCCGCGTGGACTACAACGCGTCGCTCGACCTGCGGCCAAGCGAACGTCTGCGCGTAAACGCGACGTACGTGTCCACCTCGTTCGCGCGCCGCGCGACTGGCGAACAATCAGCGTTCGCACGCATTCCGCGCCTGAAGGCCGAGTATCAGCTCGCGCGTCCGCTGTTCGTGCGCGTCGTGTCGCAGTACACGGCCACGCGCCGCGAAGCGTTGGTCGATCCGCGCACTGGGTCACCGATCGTACTCGGATCTGGCGTATCGCGACCGAGTGTCTCGAACACTTTGCGCACCGACTGGCTGCTGTCGTATCGTCCCGCACCAG